>NZ_JAGHKE010000109.1:0-11347 GCF_017889395.1 Allofournierella sp.
CCTGGGCGAGCCGGAGTTCGACACTCCCCTGCCCATCCGGCAGGCTGCGCAGCAGGCGCTGGAGCAGAGCGATACCCACTACCCGCCCAACAACGGCCGGCCCCAGCTGCTGGAGGCTCTTTCCGCCTTCAGCGAAAAGCAGGGCCTGCACTATGCGCCGGAGGAATTCGTGGTCACCTGCGGAGCCACCGAGGCGCTGCTGTGCGCTTTGTCCGGTGTGGTGGATGTGGGCGACGAGGTGCTGGTGCCCATCCCCGCCTTCGGCCTGTATGAATCTCTGATCGGCCTGTGCCGGGGCGTGTACAAGCCGGTGGACACCGAGCCCTACGGCTTCCAGCTCAGCGAAAAGGCGCTGAACGCCGCTGTGAGCGAGCGTACCAAGGCCATCATCCTCACCAGCCCCAACAACCCCACCGGCTGTGTCTATACGAAGGAAAGCCTGGACGCGGTGGCAGCGCTTGTGCGCCGTGCCGGCATCTATGTGATCTGCGACGATGTGTACTGGCAGCTGTGCTACACCGATTCCTTCGGCCGCTTTGCCGCCCTTTACCCGGACCTGCGGGAGAACATTATCGTGGTGGAAAGTTTCTCCAAGCCCTATGCCATGACCGGCTGGCGGCTGGGCTGGCTGGCGGCGGACGCGCCGGTGAAGCAGCAGCTGCAGAAGGTGCATCAGTACAGCGTGGTCAGCGTGACCAGCTTTTCCCAGACCGCCTGCATCACCGCGCTGGAAAGCGACGTGAGCGGCATGCGCCGGAGCTACCGGCAGCGGCGGGATTATGTGTACCAGCGGCTGTGCAGCATGGGCCTGCCGGTGAACAAGCCGGAGGGCGCCTTCTACATCTTCCCCTGCATCCGCCAGTTTGGCATGAGCAGCGAGGAGTTCTGCACCCGGCTGATTCAGGAGGGAGGTCTGGCCCTCGTGCCGGGCAGCTGCTTTGGCTCCGAGGGCTATGTGCGGCTTTCCTACTGCTGCGCACAGGACCAGCTGGAGGAGGGGCTTGATCGTCTGGAGGCCTTCTTGAACAGGCTGAAAGAAGAAAAACAATAAAAAACACAGGACCGGCCGGCCCCATGATCGGGGCCGGCCGGTGCTGTGTTTGTATCAAAAGGGAGGATCGCAAAATGAAAATCAGGCGCGGGCGGTCCAGCGGGCCAGCTCCTCGTCGGTGGCCAGCACATAGTGGGTGCCGCCCAGATGCTGCTGCTTGCCTGCCAGGTAATCCACTCCGGAGGTGCGGTAATCGTAGCTCTTGGCCACCCGATCCCGCTCGGTGCGGGGGTCCGGCTGGGGAATGGCGCTGAGCAGGCTCTGGGTGTAGGGGTGCACTGGGTTTGAGAAGATCTCCTCGGTGGTGCCGGTCTCCACCAGATGGCCCAGATGCAGCACGCCGATCCGGTCCGAAATGTATTTCACCATGGACAGGTCGTGAGCAATGAACAGATAGGCGGTGCCGGTTTCCTCCTGCAGGTCCTTCATCAGGTTGACCACCTGGGCCTGGATGGAAACGTCCAGCGCGCTGATGCACTCGTCGGCAATAATCAGCTTGGGGTCCATAATCAGGGCTCGGGCAATGCCCACGCGCTGGCGCTGGCCGCCGGAGAACTGGTGGGGGTAGCGGTCCGCGTGCTCGGGGGCCAGGCCCACCTTTTTCAGAATCGCCGCCACCTTCTCCTGGCGCTCGGCCCGGCTGGAATACAGATGATGGATGTCCAGACCCTGGGCGATGATCTCCCCCACCTTTTTGCGGGGATTCAGGCAGGCCATGGGGTCCTGGAAGATCATCTGCATCTGGGTGCGCAGCTGCCGGTTCTGCTGGGCGTTCAGATCGCCGGAAATGTCCATGCCGTTGAACAGGATCTGCCCGTCGGTGGGCTTGTACAGCCGGATCACGCTGCGGCCGATGGTGCTCTTGCCGCTGCCGCTCTCACCCACCAGACCGTAGGTCTCACCCGGGTAGACCACGAAGTCCACGCCGTCCACCGCCTTCACGGTGAACTGGTGGCTGCCCTTGAAGTACTGCTTCAGGCCCTTGACCTCCAGAAGGGGTTTTCTTTCTTCCATTGTCAGATTCCCTCCTTCTTCATGCGTTCAATGCGGGCCTTCAGCTCGGGCGGCATCTCCACCTTGGGTGCCCGCTCATCCAGCAGCCAGCTGGCCGCGTAGTGGGTCTCGCTGATCCGGAACAGGGGCGGGTCCAGCCGCTCGTCGATGTTCAGCGCGTAGGCGTTCCGGGGCGCGAAGGCGTCGCCGGGCACCGGGTGCAGCAGGTTCGGCGGAGAGCCGGGAATGGTGTAGAGCCGGTCGTCCTCGGTGTCCAGATCCGGCATGGCGCTGAGCAGGCCCCAGGTGTAGGGGTGGCGGGGATCATAGAAGATCTCGCCGATGGTGCCTGCCTCCACGATGCGGCCCGCGTACATCACGTTCACGAAGTCCGCAACCTTGGCCACCACGCCCAGGTCGTGGGTGATGTAGATAACGCTGATGCCGCGCTCGGCCTGGATGCGCTTGATCAGCTCAAGGATCTTGGCCTGGATGGTCACATCCAGCGCGGTGGTGGGCTCGTCGCAGATGAGCACATCCGGGTCACAGGCCAGCGCGATGGCAATGACCACGCGCTGGCGCATGCCGCCGCTGAGCTGGTGGGGATACTGGCGCATCCGCTTTTCCGGCTCCTCGATGCCCACCTCGGTGAGCAGGCGCACGGCCTTGTCCCAGGCCTGCTGCTTGGGGGTCTTGTAATGCCAGACCATGCCCTCCATGATCTGCTTGCCGATGGGCATGGTGGGGTCCAGGCTGGTCATGGGGTCCTGGAAGATCATCGCGATCCGCTTGCCGTTGATGTGGCGGCGGATGTCGCGGGTTTTCATTTTCAGAATGTCCACGGTGGCGGGGGTGCCGTCGTTGTGGCGGTAGTTGTACACGATGCTGCCGCTGTTCACCACGCTGTTGGAGGCCAGGATGCCCATGGCCGCCTTGAAGGTGACGGATTTGCCGCTGCCGCTCTCACCTACAACTGCCAGAGTATTGCCCCGGGGCAGGTCAATGTTCACGCCGCGGATGGCGTTCACCGGGCCTGCGCCGGTCTTGAAGGTGATGGACAGATCCCGGATGGACAATACGGTTTCCTTTGCAGTGTTTTCCATGGTCTGTCACCTCACATTTCCTTCAGTTTGGGGTCAAAGGCTTCCCGCAGGCCATCGGCCAGCATGTTGAAGCAGAGCATCAGCAGCGACATCACCACAATGGGAGGAACAATCTGGTAGGGGTGGGTGGTGAAGCTGTTGAAGGTCTCGCTGATCAGGCTGCCCAGGCTGCACTGGGGAACGGGAATGCCCAGACCCACGAAGCTCAAAAAGGCCTCGGTAAAGATCGCGGTGGGGATGCTGAACATCAGCTGGGTGATGATCTGGCCGATGATGTTAGGCAATACTTCCTTGAAGATGATCAAAAAGCTGCCCGCGCCCAGGGTGCGGCTGGCCAGAACGAACTCCTGCTCCTTCAGCTTGAGCATTTCGGCCCGGGCGATACGGCTCATGTTGATCCATTCGGTGATGACCAGCGCGATGACGATGGTGGTGAAGCCGGGCTTGACCACCAGAAGCAGCAGCGTCACGATCACCAGACGGGGAATGCCGTTGTTGATCTCCACAAAGCGCTGCATGATGGTGTCCACCCAGCCGCCGAAATAGCCGCTGATCAGGCCATAGCACATGCCGATGGTCATGTTGATTACGGCGGACACGATGGCGATGCCCAGGCTGACCCGGGTGCCTTCCCACACGCGGGTGAAGATGTCGCGGCCCAGGGTGTCGCTGCCGAACCAGTAGTAGGTGTCGGTCAGGCCTTTTTCCTCGTATTCGTTCACTACGCGGCTGCCGGTGGTGGTGGTAAGTACCTCGTCGCCGTTGAAGATGCCCAGGTTTTCAATCACCGGGATGCGGGGGGCGAAGTTCTTTTCGCTCAGGGTCTGGCTGGAATAGCTGCGGCCGCTCAGGCCGGGGCCGATCACCGCCATGACCACAATGATGAGAATGAGAATTAGGGCGAGCACCGCACCCTTGTTGGAAACAAAACGGTGCAGCACATCGTGCCAGTAGCCCTGGCTGGCGAAGTTTGTGTCCAGATGGTCCTCACGACTGCCGCGCAGAGTGAAATCCTCCGGCCGCAGGTCCGGGATGTCGGCCCGGGTGCCCGCGGGAATGGTTTGTACCTGATTCATACCTTCGCCACCTTCTTTCTGCCGAACAGTACCAGCCGCCAGCGGGCAAAGAAGCCCATGCGGCCGCCCTCACCGGTTACACGGATACGGGGGTCGATCACGCCGTAGAGCAGGTCCACCACCAGCATGATGCCGATGTACATGGCGCTGTAGATGAAGCTCAGGGCGATAACCACGTTGTAGTCGTTGGACTGGATGGCCGTGACCAGCAGGCTGCCCACGCCGGGAATGGAGAAGATCTTCTCCACCACCAGGCTGCCGGTCATCAGATCCACGATCAGGGGCGCCAGCACGGTGATGATGGGAATCAGCGCGTTGCGCAGTGCGTGCCGCAGAATCAGCGGCGCGCCGTTGATGCCCTTGCTCTCGGCCAGCAGCATGTACTCGCTGCCCAGCACCTCCATCATCTCATTGCGGGTAAAGCGGGCAATGGAGGCCATGGTGAACATGCTCAGCGCGATGCTGGGCATCACGCTGGAGAGAAACGGCGTGTTTGTGGAATAGAGCATGGGCAGCCATTTCAATCGGAAGCCTAGGGTGTAACTGAGTGCCAGAGCGAATACGTAGCTTGGCACCGAAACGCCCAGCACCGAGATGGCGGTGCACAGGCTGTCCAGCCAGGTGTTGTGATTCAGTGCGGCGATCACGCCCAGAATGAGCCCCAGCACCGCGCCCAGGGCAACGGCCATGCCGCCCACCTGGATGCTGATGGGCAGACGGGTCTGGATAAGCTGGCTGATGGGGGTGTTTTTGCTGATGTTGTAGCTCACGCCGAAATCACCCTGCACCAGATTGGCCACATACCGCCCGAACTGGACCAGCACCGGCTGATCCAGACCGTATTTCTCGTTCAAGACGATGCGCTGGTCATCGGTGAGCTTCTCGTCGTTGAAGGGGGAGCCGGGCATGAGCTGCAGCAGGCAGAACAGCACCAGCGTAATGGCCAGAAGGGTGAATACCGAGATGAGCACTCGTTTCAGAATATAACTTTTCACAAGCGATCTCCCTCTTTTGATACATGTCCCGCCCGCAGGACGGGCGGTTCAAAGGGCCTTAGCCCTTGGTGGCGCTCTTGAACACCCGGTTCAGAGCAACGGGGTGGAAGTCCACGCCGGTCACGCCCGACTTGATCATGCAGGCATCGGCCTTGGTGTAAACGGGAACGATGACGGCCTCCTCCATGATGATCTTTTCGGCATCGTACAGAGCCTGCCAGCGGGCGGCAGCATCGCTCACGTACTGGCCGGTGGTGCAGTCGGCGATGATGGCATCGTACTCGGCGTTGCTCCACTTGCCGTAGTTGTTGTTGTTATCGGTGATCCACATGTTCAGGTAGGTCATGGGATCGGCGTAGTCGGGGCCCCAACGGGTCAGGCAGACCTCGTAGTTGCCTTCCTGGATGTCCTCAACGCGCTGCTTCTTGGGCTCAACCTTGATCTCCATGGTCACGCCGGGCAGGTTGGTCTCCACCTGCTCCTTGATAACGGCGGCCACGTTCTGGGACTCGGTGGTGTCCTCCACCAGCAGCTGGAAGGTGAAGGTGTCCTGGCCCAGCTCAGCCTTGGCGGCTTCCAGGTACTCGGCAGCCTTGGCGGGATCGTCACTGCACACATCCTGGAACATGGTCTGATCTTCCGAGAAGTCGCTGCCGTCCGGGCCGGTGGCGAACTGCGGGGGAACGGCGGTGTAGGTGGCCAGAGAGCCGTCCTTCACCACGTCCTCCACGATGGAGGTACGGTCAATGGCGTGGGTCACAGCCAGACGCAGGTTCTGGTTGGCCAGAGCGGGTACGCCGTCCATGTTCAGGGTCAGGTACCACAGGTAGCCGGCGCCGTGTACGCTCAGCTCAGGGTCGCCCTGAACCTGGTCCACCTGGTCGCCGCTCAGCTTGACGATGTCCAGATCGCCGTTCTGGTAGCTCATGAAGGCCTGCTGGCTGTCCTTGATGACCTGGTAGTTCAGGCCGTCCAGCTGGACCTTGTCGGCATCGTAGTAGTCGGGGTTTTTCACCAGGCTGAAGGACAGAGCCGCGGGCTCGTAGCTGTCCAGAATGAAGGCGCCGTTGCTCAGTACGGTGTCCGGGCTGGTGCCGAAGGTGCCCTCCGCCAGGCCCTCATAGAACGCCTGGTTTACCGGGTAGAAGGTGGGGAAATACATCAGGTTCAGGAAGTAAGGAACGGGAACGATCAGCTCCACCTGCAGGGTCTTTTCGTCCACTGCAGTGACGCCCAGCTCGCTCTTATCCATCTCGCCGGCGATGATCTCGGCGGCGTTCTTGATCTGACCGATGTCGCTCATCATGTAGCTGTATTCGGAGGCGGTGGCGGGATCAGCCGCGCGCTGCCAGGCGAACACGAAGTCGTTGGCGGTAACAGGGTCGCCGTTGGACCAGTTGGCATCCTCACGCAGATGGAAGGTGTAGGTGCAGCCGTCCTCGCTCACCTCGTAGCTCTCGGCAATGGCGGGAACGGGCTGACCGTCCGCGTCCATCTGCATCAGGCCGTCGGTGTAGTTGGCGATTACCTCAAAGCTGGTGCCGTCGGTGGCCAGCTGGGGGTCCAGGGAGGCGACCTCGACCTCGGTCATAACATTCAGCACGTTGCTGCCGGTTGCGGCTGCAGTGCCGGAAGAGGACGCCGTGGTGGAAGTGCCGCTGGCTGCAGCGTTGCCGCCGCCGCAGGCGACCATGCTCAGCGCCAGTGCACCGGCCAGTGCGGCGGCGCCCATGCGTTTCCAAAGTTTCATGTGTGTGTGCTCCTCTCTTTTTGGATTGGATCTTCGCAAACCCCTTGAAACGAAAAAAGAGCAGGCAGTCCGGTGGAAATCTCCCCGCCGGCCCCTGACATCTCTGTCGTTGTTTAGCATTATACTGCTTCAAAGCGATAAAGTCAAACAGTGGAAAAGTATTTTGTGAGAATGCATAGGAAGGAAAGTGAAAAAACTGTGAAATCCAGCGGTTTGCTGGTTTTTTGTCTCTGATATAAGCACAAAAAATCCCACGAAACCGGTTGCAATAACAAAAACAAGCGGTTTCGTGGGAAATTGGCAGAAAAAGTGTATTCAGTTCAAAAACAAGAGCAGTTCGTCCGCCGCGAGGCCTGCGGCCAGCACGCTCTCGTCAAAGTCGAAGGTGTCCGCGTGCAGAGGGATGCCGGTGCCGGTACCCAGCAGCAAAAACAGGCCGGGCAGCTGCTGCTGATAGAAGGAAAAATCCTCCGAGATCATCAGCGGCTCGTCCAGCACCTGGAGCTGGGGCAGCGCCGCGCGGGCCTGCTCAAACAGGGTCTGGTCGTTGCGTACCGGCGGATATCCGGCCGAGAAGGTGATGGTAAAGCTGCAGCCGGTTTCCCGCTCGAGGGTTTTGGCCAGATCCCGCAGCATGGTTTCTGCGGCGTTGAACATCTCGTCGGAATAGACGCGCAGGGTGCCCAGCAGCAGGCTGGAATCGCTGATGGCGTTGCGGGCCTGGCCGCTGGTCAGCTTGCCGAATTTCAGCAGACGGGGCTCCTCCGGCCGGCCCAGCAGCTCCAGCCGCCGGTAGCTTTCGCACAAAAAGGCGGAGGCGGCATACAATGCGTCACGGCCCTCGTGGGGCTTGGCCACATGGCTGCTTTTGCCCGTTACGGTTACGGTCACTTCGCTGGAGCGGGCCAGCAGCGGGCCGGGGCGTCCGGTGATGGCTCCGGCGGGCAGATCCGGCCACAGGTGCCAGCCGAAGATCCGGTCGCAGTGGTATTGCTCGAATACACCGCTGTCGCACACCAGCTTTGCACCGCCGGTGGTTTCCTCGGCGGGCTGGAACACCAGCAGCACGTTCCGGGGCAGCTTGTCCAGCACTTCACTCACCCGCCCGGCCAGCGCCAGCACCATAGCCATGTGGCCGTCGTGGCCGCAGGCATGCATCTTGCCCTCGTGGCGGGAGGCGTAGTCGCAGCCGCTGCGCTCGGCGATGGGCAGAGCGTCCATATCTGCCCGGAAGGCGGCGGTGTGGGGCTTGCCTGCGTCAAAGTAGGCACACAGGGTGCTCTGGCAGGGTGAAAACAAGGTGCAGGGATACTGCTCCAGCACCCGGCGGATATAGGCCAGGGTTTCGGGCAGGTCAAAATCAGTTTCCGGAATCTGGTGCAGGTCCCGGCGGTATTGGGTCAGCAGCTGCTGCGTCATGGAAATCTCTCCCCCTCTGTTTGTGACATTTTGCTCCTATTATAAGCGTTCTGCTCCGGATGCACAAGCGTGGGAACGCTTGGGCAAAGAAGGAAAAAGCCGTTGACTTCACTTCGATAGCGTGCTATGATGCAGATATATGGATAGAGGCGCGGGTGCGATGAACCCCACAGGAGCCGGCAGGTGCAGATCGTGGGGCGGGGCAAGCCCGCCGAATTGGCGCAGCCGGGCGCGGCGGTGCCGATGGGGCCACGGGGAATACCCGCGGCACTGTCCGCGGAAGGACCGCGGGGGCGCTATCTTACCTGTAAGCGGTGGTATTGTCCACGCGCCGGTAAGGCCGCAGCGCCCTTCCGGCGCGTTTTTTGTTGTTCGTAAGTTTAAGGATAGAGAGGAGCAGCCGTTATGACCGCAAAGAATCTGAAGGGCTCCATTGTGGCCCTCATTACCCCCTTCCACGAGGATGGAAGCGTTAATTTTGAAAAACTGGCCCAGCTGGTGGGCTTTCACCTGGAAAACGGCACTGATGGTTTGCTGATCCTGGGCACCACCGGTGAGAGCTCGGCCATGAGCCACGAGGAGGACGACGCGGTCTGCGAATTCGTGGTCAAGCGGGTGGCCGGCCGGGTGCCGGTGATCGCGGGCAGCGGCTCCAACTGCACCCAGACCATGCTGGAAAAGAGCCTGAGCTTTGAAAAGCTGGGTGCGGATGCCCTGCTGCTCATTACTCCCTATTACAACAAGACCAATGAGGAGGGCATGTACAACCACTTCAAGACGGTGGCGGACGCGGTGCATATCCCCTGCATCCTGTACAATGTGCCCGGCCGTACCGGCTGCGGCATCTCCGAGGACATGGTGCGCCGTCTGTCCACCCATCCCAACATCATGGGCATCAAGGAGGCCTCCGGCAACCTGAGCTACACCGCCAAGATCGCCCGCTATGTGAATGAGGATTTCGCCCTCTATTCCGGCAACGACGATATGGTTCTGCCCATCCTGTCGCTGGGCGGCAGCGGTGTGATCTCGGTGCTGGCCAACATCCTGCCCCGCCAGACTCACGATATGGTCATGGACTACCTGAACGGCGACCGGGACAAGGCGCTCCAGGCGCAGCTGGGCCTGCTGGATGTGATCAACGGCCTGTTCCTGGAGGTCAATCCCATTCCCGTGAAGGAGGCCATGAACCAGATGGGCATGGAGGTGGGCGGATACCGCCAGCCTCTGGGCCCCATGGGCGAGGCCGCCAAGGCCAAGCTGGCCGTTGCGCTGAAGGCTGCCGGCCTGGTCTGAGCACAGGGGTTTGAAAAACGGCCGGGAATGTGGCATAATAGAACGGCAAAAACAAAGCAACAAGGTGGGAAAAGAAACGTGAACGCAGAACAGATCATTCAGTACATTGCAAACGCCGAGAAGAAGACCCCGGTGAAGATCACCATCCAGGAAAAGGAGCCCCTGAACTACGGCTCCGCCAAGGTGTTCGGCACCGGTGCCAAGATCGTATTTGGCGACTGGAAGGAGCTTGGCCCCATTCTGGAGGCCAATGCCGATAAGATCGAGGACATGGTGGTGGAAAACGATTGCCGCAATTCGGCCATTCCCCTGCTGGACCTGAAGGGCATCAACGCCCGCATCGAGCCGGGCGCCATCATCCGCGAGCAGGTGGAGATCGGCGACGCGGCGGTGATTATGATGGGCGCTATCATCAACATCGGCGCCATCATCGGCGAGGGCACCATGATCGATATGGGCGCTGTGCTGGGCGGCCGTGCCACCGTGGGCAAGCACTGCCACGTGGGCGCGGGTGCGGTGCTGGCCGGTGTGATCGAGCCCGCCAGCGCAAAGCCGGTGATCCTGGAGGACGATGTGCTGGTAGGTGCCAACGCGGTGGTCATCGAGGGTGTGCACGTGGGCGAAGGCGCAGTGATTGCCGCCGGCAGTGTGGTCATCGAGGACGTGCCTGCGGGCGCGGTGGTGGCCGGTGTTCCCGCCCGGGTCATCAAGCAGAAGGATGAAAAAACCACCCAGAAGACCGCTTTGCAGGACGCGCTGCGTACTCTGTAAGCCAAAGGCCCGGCAGCGCCGGGCCTTTTTTGATAGATCAACTTTTTGTATAATCAAATAAATAATATACAAGAAAGTGAGATCAAGATGGAAAAGAAGGTTTTGGTTATCAGCGCCAGCCTGCGGCCGGGCAGCAATTCTCATGCGCTGGCCGAGCAGTTTGCTGAGGGTGCGCGGCAGGCGGGCCATGAGGTGGAGCTGGTGAGCCTGCGGGATAAGGACATCCGGTTCTGCCGGGGCTGCACTGCCTGCCAGAAAACCGGCAGCTGCGTGATTCGGGACGATGTGGCTCCGCTGCTGGAAAAGCTGCGCGCCGCCCAGGTGGTGGCCTTTGCCACGCCCATCTATTATTACGAGCTGTGCGGCCAGCTGAAAACCTTCCTGGACCGCACCGAGCCGCTGTATGGGCGGGAAAACGCCTTCCGAAAGGTGTGTCTGCTCAGTGCGGCTGCCGAGACCGAGGACTTTGTGCCGAAGCGTGCGGAAGCCGGCATCCAGGGCTGGATCGACTGCTTTGAAAATCTGGAGTTGGCGGGCACCGTATTTGCGGGCGGTGTGCAGGGGCCTGGCGAGATGACCGGCCACCCGGCACTGGAACAGGCCCGGGCCATGGGCGCGGCCATCCAATAAAAAGTAAGCGGGCGGGATCGTTCGATCCCGCCCGCTTGTTTGTTTTGGAAAAATTATCGCTTGTCCGCCCGGAAGAACAGGGCGACGGTACCAGGGCCGGAATGGGCGCCGATTACCGGGCCGATGGTGGAGATGCACACCCGCTTTACGCCCAGGGCGGCGATCTTGTCGGCCACATAGCGGCAGTCCTCCAGGCAGTCGCCGTGGCTCACAAAGACCACCTGCTCGCTGCGGTCGTAGGTGCTGGCGGCAAAGTGCTTGACCAG
>NZ_JAGHKE010000110.1:0-6334 GCF_017889395.1 Allofournierella sp.
CCGCAGCCGGAAGGGCCCAGGAAGGTGACGAACTCCTTGTCGTGAATGTCCAGCGAGAGACCGTTGAGCACGTTCTCCCCGTCGAAGCCAACAACAATGTTCTGCAGTGATACGATTTTACTCATTGTTTTTGATTCCCCCTTTGCGGAATTTTGCCGTGGTTTGCATACACAGGCGGCGCACATGGTACCACCCCGCAAAAGGTTTGTTACACCGGCCGAAGCGTTGCAGCTTTGGCCGGTTACAGCGGTACATCCAGCGCCTATGTACCCGGCAAAAAGGCGCACTTTCCCCTTATAGCGTGCCGGGCACAACTGCTACTATACAAGCTGGACCTGACAATGTCAAGCAGTTTTTCAAAAAATGCAAAAAAACGCTGGATTTCCTCACCTGCAAGCGGAAATCCAGCGTTTTATGGGTTTATTTTTGGTTTGCTCCTGTATCCTTGCGTTTTCTTTTATTCACAAGGATTTTTCTCAGGTTTTACAAAGGGTTCAGCCCTGCTTTTTGAAGGCCTTGCGGGCGGCGCGCTCCACCTTGGCAAGCTCCACCCCGGCCTGTGCAGCGGCTGCAGCCATATCACCGTATTCCACCTTGCACTTTTTTACCCCGTAGCCGGTCCCCTGCTTGACGCGGACGACCCCGTACTTGGTCTTCACCGGCACCATGCGGGTGGTGAGCACGCTGCGATCCATCACGCTGGCGCGAACGCCCCAGGTGGTGGTGTGGCGCAGCATCAGCTGGGTGAGCTTATCCCGCTGGGGCGCATGACACAGGCAGCAGAGCATCACCGCCGGGCGGCTCTTTTTCATCTGGATGGGCACCGTGTACACATCCAGCGCGCCCTCTTCTAGCAGCAGCTCCGAAGCGTAGCCGATGGCCTCGCCGGTCATATCGTCCAGATTACAGCGCAGTTCCACAATCTGATCGCTCTCCTGCTGTACCTGGCTGGCATCGCTGCCCCAGAACACCCGCAGCACGTTGGCGGCTTCAAAATCCTTGTTGCCCACACCGATGCCCACCTTTTCGGTGACCATGACCGGCATGGGGCCAAAGGACTGAGCAAAGGTCTTGAGCAATGCCGCGCCGGTGGGGGTGCACAGCTCCCCACGAATGGAACCGGTGTAGGCGGGAACTCCCTGCAGAATATAGGCTGTGGCAGGCGCAGGCACCGGCAGAATACCGTGGGCACAGCGCACCTGACCGCTGCCCAGATGCACCGGACTGGCAATAACCTTTTCCGGCGCCAGCATGTGCAGCAGCAGGCAGACGGCGGTCACATCCGCCACTGCGTCCAGCGCGCCCACCTCGTGGAAGTGAACCTGGTCCACCGGGCAGCCGTGGGCAGCGCTTTCTGCCTGCGCAATGGCGTGGTAAACCTGCAGCGCCTGCTCCTTTACCTCCGGGGGCAAAGCAGTTTCCTGAATGGTATGTTCCACCCAGGCCATGGTGGCGTGATGATGATGCCCGTGGCCATGATCGTGTTCATGGGGATGGTCGTGGCCGTACTCGTGCACATGGTCATGATGATGCTCGTGAACGTGGTCGTGGTCATGGGGATCATCATGGTCATGATGGTGGTCATGTTCATGCATATGTTCGTGAGGATGGTCATGAACGGCCGGAGCGGGATGCACCTCCGGATGAACCGGGCCGTGGTCGTGGCTGTGCTCCTCTTCCCCGTTCACCAGCACCTGCACATGCAGGCCCTGTACACCGGATTTCTGTGCGGGATTCACCTTGACCTGAACCCCTGGCAGCAGCCGGTTCATCTGCCCCAGAAATGCCTGCTGCTCCTCCACACTCAGCAGGTCCAGCAGCGCAGCGGCGAGCATATCGCCCGCCGCGCCCATGGCACATTCGATGTATAAGGTTTTCATTGGTCACTGCCTCCCATATGATTGATCATGCTGGCCAGATAGCCCGCACCGAATCCATTGTCGATATTCACCACGCTCACTCCGCTGGCACAGGAATTAAGCATGGACAAAAGTGCAGACAGGCCGTTGAAATTAGCGCCGTAACCCACACTGGTGGGAACCGCGATCACCGGGCAATCCACAAGGCCGCCCACCACACTGGCCAGCGCACCCTCCATGCCTGCCACGGCAATCACCACACGGGCCTGCATCAGCACATCCAGCCGGGACAGCAGCCGGTGCAGCCCGGCCACGCCCACATCGTACAGCCGCTCCACCTTGTTGCCCATGGCAATGGCGGTGCGGGCGGCCTCCTCGCAGACCGCCATATCGCTGGTGCCGCCGGAAACCACCGCAATGTAACCGGGCGCGGTGATCTTGCCGGTAGGCCGCACAATGCCCAACCGGGACATGGGGTCGTAGTCCATCGGATGGCGCTGGGCTACATAGTCCGCCGCCTGCTGGCTCATGCGAGTCACGATGATATCGGTGGCGTCCCGGCTTTCCATGGCTGTGAGGATGCCGTCGATCTGCTCGGCGGTCTTGCCCGCGCCGTAGATTACTTCCTGCGCGCCCTGACGCAGGCCCCGGTGGTGGTCCACCTTGGCATAGCCCAGGTCCTGAAAAGGCTGCAGCTTCATCTGAAGCAGTGCCTGTTCGGGCGTGAGCGCTCCCTGCTGCACCTGCTCCAGCAGAGTGAGCATCTCCTGTTTTTCCATTCTTATTCCTCCCCTCGGGGTTCCAGATCCAATACGACCGCTGCAAATTGCGGTTTCAATGCATCCACCAGCTCTTTTCGCCGCTCCAGCGCCTTGCCGAACTGGGCGGCAGGCAGCTGCAGCTTGGCGGTGTTGCCCATGCAGCGCACCCGGAAATCGGAAAAGCCCAGCCGGAAGAGCTCGTTTTCCGCCGCTTCCACCTTTTGAAGCGCCTCGGGAGTGATGGCGGTGCCGGTGGGGATGCGGGTGGCAAGGCAGGCATAAGCGGGCTTGTTCCAGGTGAACAGGCCCAGTTCCCGGGAGGCCTGCCGCACCTGTGCTTTCGTCACGCCGCACAGCCGCAGCGGACTGTAGACCCGCATCTCCTCCAGCGCCCGCATGCCGGGGCGGTCGGATGCATCATCCGAGGCATTGGTTCCGTCGATAATCTCTTCGAAGCCATCCGCTTTGGCGGCGGCCAGAATCGCCCCGAACACCTGCTTTTTGCAGTAATAACAGCGCATCGGACCGTTCTGCCGCACGTTTTCGTCCGCCAGCGGCTGGGCGGGCAGCACCTTCAACTCCACCCCCTGCTCTTCGCACAGGCGGCGGGCATGCTCCAGCTCAAAGCGGGGCTGGAAGGGGCTGTCCACAAAATAGGGCTGAATCTGGCAGCCGCAGCGCACGGCCTCAGCCAGCAGATAGGCAGAATCCACCCCGCCGGAAAGGCCCAGGGCCAGACGGGGATGCTGCACAAAAAACTCCTGCAATGTCATGGTGAGTGGTTGCTCCTTGTTTTTTCTTGATTATACACGATTTAAAAAAGACTTTACAGCTCAATCCGGCGGGTACAGACCCGATCCAGAAGCGGGGCGGAATGACTCACCGCCACCAAACCGATGCCCCGGCGGGTGGTTTCCTCCACCAGAAAGCTCCACAGCTGTGCCTGAGTCGCCAGATCCAGCATGGCACTGAGTTCATCCGCCAGCACAAACCGGGTGGCGGGCCCCAGTGCCCGGGCGATGCAGAATCGCTGCAGCTCACCGCCGGACAGCTCTGCCGGATAACGGCTGAGCCATTCCGGCTGAATGCCCAGCGCCTGCACCAGCCGTTCTTCCGGCTCCCCTGCCTCCCGCAGGGTTTTGCCCAAAGTCAGCCGAGGGTCCACCACCTGCTCCGGATGCTGCCAGATCAGCTGTACCGGGCAGTAGCCCCGATAGCTGGCAAGAGACTTGCCGTCCAGCAGCACCTGACCGGACTGGGGCTTCTCGTAGCCCGCCAGCAGCTTGCACAGGGTGGTTTTGCCCCGGCCACTGGGGGCAAAAATACCCACCCGCTCGCCGCTTTTCACCCGCAGAGACAGGTTTTGCAGCACACTCCGCCCGCAGGGGTAGGTAAAGCTGAGATTCTTTGCTTCCAGCGTCATGCGTTTTCTCCTTCCGGGTGCAGGCAGCGCACATGACCTCCACCCCGTTTTTCATAGGCAACAGCACCTTTGCGGCATTCCGGCCCCGCCTTGGGGCAACGGGGCGCAAAGGCACACCCCTCCGGCAGCTGGCCCACCGGCTGGGTGCCGGGCAGCGGCACGAATCCATGGCTGGGACTGGCCTGCCAGAGGGCCTGCGTATACGGGTGCTGCAGCAGCTCCTTTGCGGCAAAGCTGGCCGCCGGAGCTTCTTCCACCGCCGCGCCCGCATAGAGCACAATCACCCGGTCCGCCACTTCCAGTGCGGCCTCCAGATCGTGGGTAATCAGCAGTACGCCCGCGCCTGCCTGGGCCAGCTCCTTAAAGTGGCCCAACACCCGCCGGGCGGCTTCGGGATGCAGGCCGGGAGTGGGTTCGTCCGCTACCACCAGCTTCGGCGCATGCTGCACCGCGGTGGCAATCAGCACCCGCCGGGCCATGCCGCCGGACAATTGAAAGGGATACATCTTCTCCACCTCGGAGCCGAGACCATACCGCCGCAGCGCCGCCGAGGCCTTCTGTGCATCCCCCTTTTCGCCCTTCACCTGCTCGCCCACCCGCATCAGCGGGTCCAGATAGGAGACATTCTGGGGCACCAGCACAATCTCGTGGCCCCGCAGCTTTTCGGCCCGCTTGTCGTCCAGCGGCTGGCCCTGATAGAGCACCTGTCCGCCCACCTGGGCATTGTAAGGCAGGATCCCCAGCAACCGGTGAGCCAGCAGGCTTTTTCCGCTGCCCGACGCGCCCACCACCGCCACCAGCTCGCCTTCATCCAGCGAAAAGCTCAGATTCCGCACGCCGGGCAGCGTCATCCGCCGGAAGCCCTGAGCGTACCGGGAAAAGGACACCGTAAGCCCCTGCACCTGCAGCAGCGGGGCTTTTTGTCTGTTTTCTTCCATTATGCCGCCTCCTGTTCCGCGTTCACTGACCAGAGCGCCGCCAGGCTTTTGCCCGCCAACTCAAACAGCAGCACCACCGCCACCAGACACAGACCGGGCAGCAGCGCCAGCCACCATCGGCCGGTGGCCAGATACTGCATGCTTTCCGAAAGGATCACGCCCACCGCAGGCTGTTCACTGGTCAGACCGAAGCCCAGAAAGGTCACGCTGGCCTCATGGAGGATAGCGTGGGGAAACATCAGCACCAGCCCGGTGAAGAATTGGGGCAGCACGCCGGGCAGGATGTGCCGGGCCGCGATGGCTGCCGGGGAAGCCCCCAGCTTGCGCGCCACCTGCACATAACCGCTCTGCCGCAGCTGCATCACCTCGCCCCGGATCAGCCGGGCAAGGCTCATCCAGTGGGTGGCCACGATGCCGATGGTCACACCCCAGAACCCGCGCCCGCAGGCGCAGGAGATGAGCACCAGCAGCAGAATGTGCGGGATGCCCATAAACAGATCAATCAGCCAGGTGAGGGCGCTGTCTGCCCAGCGGCCCAGCAATGCGGCGCTCACACCCGCCGCCAGCGCCACCACTGCGCTCACCGCAGCGGTAACCACACCGATGCGGATGCTCAAAGAAAGGCCGCTCAGGGTACGGGTAAGCATATCCCGGCCCATCCAGTCCGTACCGAACAGATATTCGGCACAGGGCGCCAGATTCTTGCGGGTGAAATCCGTGGCAAGGGCCTGCTCCCGACAGGCCATACCTGCGATCATGATTGCCAGCAGGATTGCAGCAGCAAAAATCAGCCGGAGCAGCGCGGCGGTGCGGGGTTGGCGAAGCTCATAAAAACACTGCTTCATGTCCGGCCCGCCCCCTTTCGGATTCGGGGGTCCACCAGACCGTACAGGCAGTCCGCCGCGAAGTTTGCACCGAAGACCATGGCGCTGCAGATTACCGTGATTCCCAGCAGCAGCGGAATATCTCCGCCAAGGCCTGCTTTCACTGTGGCCTGACCCAGCCCCGGATAGGAAAACACCTCTTCCACCAGCACCGAACTGCCCAGCAGCTCACCCAGGCTGGCAAATTGCAGGGTGATGGCAGGCAGCAGCACATGCCGCAGCACATGCCGCAGCAGGATGCCCTTTCCGCTCTCTCCCCTGGCCCGGGCAAACAGCACAAAATCCGACTCCAGCGCCTGGATGGTTTTCTGCCGGGTGTGCAGGCAGACCGATGCGGTGCCAGTGATGCTGAGGGCCAGCGCCGGAAGGATTGCATGAAGCAGCCGGTCCGCCAGGGTGACAGCGGTGGCCTCCAGCCCGATGGGCACACTGAGCCCCACCGGCAGCAGCTTGAGCCAGACGCCGAAGA
>NZ_JAGHKE010000111.1:0-6292 GCF_017889395.1 Allofournierella sp.
ACCAATCTGCGCGGTGTACTTACGGGTACCCAACTTATTGCCCAGTGTCTGGACGTGAACCCCAACCCGCCGGGGCCCACCCCCCCTCCCGCGCCCGTTACCACCGAGAAACCGGAATATGACTACCCGAAGATCCTGGTCAAGGACTTCTCCTTCGGCGGCAACAGCGTGGAAGCCGGCAAGGAGTTCACCCTGGAGCTGACCCTCTTCACCACCAGTGGCAACGCCAACCTGCAGGACGTGATGGTGGGCCTGAACTTCGGCGAGCTGAAGGGTGTTTCTCTGGCCAGCGGCAGCATGAATACTTATGTGGGCGAGATGGCTCCCAACACCACCAAGACCATCAGCTATAAGATGATGACCGATGCCACCATTGAGCCGGGCGCCATCAGCATCAATGTGAACCTGAGCAGCAAGAACGGCGAGGCTGCCACCTCTCCCATCTCCATTCCGGTGACCCAGCCCGAGCGGTTCGACATCACCAACATGGAAGCCCCCGAAACCATCATGATGGGCGAGGAGGGTTACCTGTCCGTCACCTTCGTGAACAAGGGCAAAAGCGCCATCAACAACCTTTCCGCCGAGATCCAGGGTGAGAACCTGGCCAACCCTGGCCAGAGCCAGTTCCTGGGCAACATCGCTGCCGGCACCGAGAACTCGGTGGACTTCAGCGTTATGGCTGCGGCCGAGGGCACCATCAACGGTAAGGTCATTCTGAGCTATGAGGATGCCAAGGGCGAAGTGAAGACCCTGGAGAAGGAGTTCTCCTGCACTGTGGAGTCCATGCCGGACATGAGCATCGATCCTATGGACCCGGGTATGATGGACCCCACCATGACCGAAACCGCTCCCGGCATGCCCATCTGGGGCTGGGCGCTCATCGTGGTGGGCGTTGTGGCTGTGGTCGTTGTGGTCGTAGTCGTGATCAAGAAGAAGCAGAAAGCAAAGAAACTGGCTCAGTTGGAGGATGAAGATGAAGATATCTGATCTGCTGCGTCTCAGCACGGATAATCTTCGCCGCCGCAAAGGCCGCACCGCACTGACGGTGATCGGCGTGGTGGTGGGCACCTTTTCCATCATCGTAATGATCAGCCTGGGCATTGCCAGCAATGCCCAGAACGAAGCCATGCTGCAAAGCTGGGGTGATCTGACCCAGATCACCATCAACAACTACCAGTGGGGCGCGGCCAGCGGTGATGTGCCGGTGCTGGACGATAAAATGCTGGATCAGCTGCGCAGCTATGAGCATGTGGTGGCAGTGACCCCCATGTATCGGGACAATAACCTGAACGCCCAGGTCTACGCAGGCAAAAATGACCGTTACGAGGCCTATGTCTGGGAAATGTACGGCGTGGACATGGACGCTTTGCAGGCCATGGATTATAAGCTGATCAGCGGCAGCTTTGTGGCCAGCGATACCAATCTGGGCAAAAAGAAGATCCCGGTGCTGATCGGCGAGCATTTTGCCTATGAATTCCAAGATACCCGCAAGAGCTATAACAGCGGTAAGCGTCAGCGCTATTGGGGCGAAACCGACGCGCTGGGAAACCCGGTGGAGCCCTTCTTCGATGTACAGAAGGAAAAGCTTACCCTGCGCCTGATGGCTTACGATAAAAACGGAAACGAAAAGACCGAGGACTATCAGCTGGTGGTTATGGGCGTGTTCCAGCAGGATGACGCCAAGCAGTATTTCACCAATGCCGGTGTTGTCATGCGGGTGTCGGATATGCAGATGCTCAGCAAGGCCTACCAGAAGCTTTCCGGCAACAAGGGC
This sequence comes from Allofournierella sp., assembly GCF_017889395.1. Classification (NCBI taxonomy): domain Bacteria; kingdom Bacillati; phylum Bacillota; class Clostridia; order Eubacteriales; family Oscillospiraceae; genus Allofournierella; species Allofournierella sp. The sequence goes on from NZ_JAGHKE010000111.1 coordinate 1,775, forward strand.
AACAGCGGCGGCGTGATGATTTCCTCTGCCGGCGGCCGGCCAATCCAGCAGAAGGATAACGGTTATGAAAACGTCTATGTGAAGGTAGACGATGTAGACAATGTGGCTGAGGTGGAGGAGAAAATTCAGGATTTGGGATATGAGACTTCTTCGATGACCCAGATTCGCGAGGAGATGCAGGCCAGCGTAGCCAAGAGCCAGATGATTTTGGGCGGCACCGCAGCTGTGGCATTGCTGGTGGCGGCGCTGAACATCGCCAACACCATGATGATGTCCATCTATGAGCGCACCAAGGAAATTGGCGTGATGAAGGTGCTGGGCTGCGAGGTGCGCAAGATCCGCAACATGTTCCTGGTGGAGGCTGGTGCCATCGGCCTGCTGGGCGGCGTGATCGGTGTGGCGCTCAGCTACGCGGCCAGCGCAGTGCTGAACAATCTGACCACGATTGCGGCCCTGTTTGGCGGCAAGATCGATCTGAGCGGCCTGATGGGCAGCTTTGGCGGCGGCTACTATTATGGCATGGACGGCGGCAGCGCTGCCATCTCCATGATCCCGCCCTGGCTGGTGCTGCTGGGTCTGGGCTTCTCCACCCTGGTGGGTGTGCTCAGCGGCCTGTGGCCCGCCATCCGCGCCACCAAGATCAGCGCGCTGGAAGCCATCCGGCACGAGTGATTTTTTTAAAAGCGCAGAATACAAAACAAAAAGCTTCGGAGTGCCCAGGCACTCCGAAGCTTTTTTATGTCCTTAGGGAAAATGCAGATCAGTAGCGGGCCACTACCAGGGTGTCGCCCGCCTGTACGCCGGTGTCACCGGTGGGGATGATGGTCTGGCCATCCCGCTGCACCATTACCACAAGCGTGCCGGGGGCAGGAGGTGCGTCCCGCAATTGCTTGCCGCACAGCTTGTGAGAGGCGTCGATGCTTACCTCCTGCAGGGTCAGGTTTGCCCGGTTCTCAAATTCCCGGGCGGCAATGACCAGAAGATCGCCCGCCAGCATCCGGGTGGAGCCGCTGGGCACCAGAACACCCTCGTCCCGGCGGATGATCAGACTGACCAGGAAGTCCGGCGGGGTCACGATCTCCCGCAGCAGCTTGCCCGCCCAGGGATGGCCTTCGTCCAAGTGAAGCTTGATGAAGCAGATGTCGTTTTCCTCCTGGTAGTCGTTGAAGGTGCGGCGCACGTCCGCGTTGTCGTCGATCATGGAAACGTGGTGGGCCATGTGGGGCAGCAGGGTGCCCTGAATGCCCATGGAGAGCAGCACGATGCAGAATACCAGATCAAACAGGTCGTAGGTGAGCGGCGCGTTGTGCAGCACCGCGTAGATGGCGAACACGATGGAGGCTGCACCGCGCAGGCCCGCCCAGGAGACAAGCGCGATCTGCCCGGCCTTGGGCCGGAAGGGGGCCAGCAGTGCCGCCACTGCCACCGGCCGCCCCACCAGGGTGAGAAAGGCCAGGATGCACAGCGCAGGCACAAAGACCCGGGGCAGCTGGGCCGGGGTGACCAGAAGACCCAGCAGAAAGAAGATCATCATCTGGGTGATGCCGGTGACCGCGTCAAAAAAACGCACCAGATCCCGCTTCTGGGCAATGGGCGCGTTGCCCATCAAAATGCCGCACAGATACACGCTCAGGTAACCGTTGCCGCCCAGCATGGAGGGCAGTGCATAGGCGATGAGGGCCGCGGCAAACACGAATATGGTGTCGCCCTGGGCCATGGTGGCATGGGTACGTCGCAGCAGAAAAGCGGCCGCAAAGCCGATGCACACGCCGAACAGGATGCCGAACACCAGCTGCTTTGCCAGCACCAGCGGCACTGAGATGTCGCCGCCGGTCATCAGGGTCACCAGCACCACCGTGAGCATGTAGGACATGGGGTCGTTGGAGCCGGATTCCAGCTCCAGCAGGCTGGCCGTGTTGAATTTCAGGTTCAGGCTGCGGGAGCGCAGGATGTTGAACACAGAGGCCGCATCGGTGGAGGCGATCACCGAGCCGATGAGCAGGCTCTCCAGCCAGGAAAGCCGCAGCACCAGATGGATGAACGAGCCGGTAAGCCCGGCGGTGAGCAGCACCCCCAGGGTGGACAGCAGCACCGACTGCACCGCCACCGGCCGGGCGGCTCTCCAGTTGGTGCCGAAGCCGCCGTAATACATGATGAAGATCAGACACACCGAGCAGACGGTTTCAGCCAGGGAATAGTCGTTGAATCGGATGCGAAACAACCCGTTCTCTCCGAACAGCATACCCAGGCCGATGAATACCAATAGAGTGGGGATGGGCAGCTTTTCAGTAAAGCGATGAGCCAGGATGCAGGCCAGGATTACCACCCCGGTCAGCAGAAGAATTCCGTTCAAGGGCATACCTCCTTTTCAGATGCAGGAAACAAAGCCGGCGCCATGAAATAATTTATGCACAGGCGGGGGGGAAGAGCCGCGAAAAACAGGCCAAGTGAAGAAAAAGCGCGGGTCGTGTGGCTGGCCCGCGCAAAAGCCGTATGCTGTAATCAGAAGCCATAGGGGTAGCCGATGGCCTGACGCACCGCTTCGGCGGCATCCGCGCCGCAGAGCCGCCGCACCAGCGCCAGAGAGAAGGGGATAGACGCGCCCAGGCCCCAGCCGGTGATGATGTCGCCGTCCTCCACCACAGGCTCCTTGACCACGGTGGCCCCGGCCAGCTGATCGGTGAAGGAGGGATAGGCGGTGGCCTTCTTGCCCTCCAGCAGGCCGAAGGCAGCCAGCGCGCTGGGAGCGGCACAGATGGCGGCCACCAGCTTGCCGGCGGCGGCTGCCTGCTGGCAGACGGCCTTCACAAATTCGTTTTCCTTCAGATTAATGGTGCCGGGCATGCCGCCGGGCAGTACGATCAGATCAAAGCCGTCCGCCTGGATGTCCGCCGCAATCGCATCGGTGTCCATGCGCACATTGTGGCTGGAAAGAATCTCCGGCTTCTGGTTCACCGATGCGGTGACCACCTCTACCCCCGCACGGCGCAGAATGTCCACCGTGAGCAGGGCCTCACATTCCTCGGTTCCATTTGCCATAAATACACAGGCACGTTTCATTGCAAAAACCTCACTTTCCCGGGCCCGGAATCCGGGCCTGATGCTTTTTGTATGGTCAGCGGCTGGCGGGCTGCCCGTCTCTGGCCGGGGCGACCCGGCAGACGGTGAGCACACCATCGCTTACGGTGAATTTGACTTCCAGCCCGGCGAAGGTCAGGCCGTAGACCCGGTCCGGGTCATCCTGATAGGAGGGGCGGGGGTCCTGCGCCAGCACGCCCTGCAGGGCGCTGCGCTTGGCCTCAGGCACCCGGTCCAGCCATTGCTGGGGGAAGACCACCTCCAGGTGATAATCCCGCACCGGACCCGCGAAGCCGCTCAGTGCCTCAGGATGGCAGTCCGCCGTGGGCAGATAGGGCTTGATGTCAAAGATGGGGGTGCCGTCCAGCAGGTCCGCACCCAGCACATGGATCACCGGACCCAGCTCCGGGTGAAGCTCCACCCGGTCCAGCTTCACGCAGGAAAGGCCGATGGCATTGGGCCGGAAGGGGGAGCGGGTGGCGAATACGCCCATCCGGGTGTTGCCGCCCAGCCGAGGCGGGCGCACCGTGGGCGACCAGGTCTGGCGCACCGCCTGAGAGAACTGCCAGATGAGCCACAGGTGAGAAAAGTCCTCCAGGCCGCGCAGGGCATTGGGGTCCCGGTATTCCGGCTCGAACACGATCACGGCCTGCAGGCTTTCCACCAGGCCGCTCTGGCGGGGAATACCGAATTTGCTGGTAAAATCACTGTGAATGCGGGCAATCACCCGCATGGGAATGGTCGCGCTCATAAAAGGTCCTTTCGGGCGTTAAGGATTTGAAGCAGTCCGGGCAGCTGCACAACAGATGTTCCGAGACTTTACTGCCTTATTATATCACAAAAAAGAAGGGTGGTGCTTTTCCAATAGTGACCGAAAATAAAAATGCGTTTTCAAGGAAGGTGTATTCCACCAAAGCTGTTGCTTGCTCTTTGTTGACTGCCTTGGATGCAGGGGGCCTTACGCATCCTCTGGCTGTGACAGCGAAAGAGCTGAAAATACTTTGCTGACTCGATAGGTGCTGTCTGCGAGTCTTGCGGTTTTATCCCAGCGGTCCGACAAAGGGAAATAAATACCATCTTTAGCCTTTTCACCAAAATTCCACTGGCCGTTTTCATCCTGATTGGCAGTGAGCCAGTCTATGACAAAGGCCAGCTTATCCTTTGCCCGGCCATATCGGCTCAATACCTCTATCGCGGCCAGATAGCGGCTTGCTGACCGAGAAGCAAAGACGATTGGCGGTTTATTCAGAGGTTTATCGTAAATGTAAAACATTCCATCAGGCTTTGACAGATAATAGTCCAAAAGGAAGTCTTCAGTTTTTGGTGACAGCACTCCGGAGAGCAGTGCGGCATGGTAGAACATCCCAAACCCTGTTTCAAATTCACTTTTGGGTTTTCGGCCTCGCCATTCTGTAAAGGCTGCAATATCGTTATCTCGGT
>NZ_JAGHKE010000147.1:0-6213 GCF_017889395.1 Allofournierella sp.
CAAAAAACGCAGAACAAGGTGAAAACCTATTTCGTCACCATCCCGGCCCACAAATTTCTGCACATCAAAAATTATGAGAGTATTGGCTATTGGGATTTCTGGCAAAAGCAGAGTCGCATCCCCGGGCAGGACTGCGAAACGATCTGCAGCCTGCTGGACAGCATTCCTGGTAAGCTGGATGATCTGGGCGGCAGGGAAGCAAACAGCAGCAGTGGGCAGATCATGGCATTTACGAATGATTCCGCAGGGAGAATTTGCAGCTGGGGGATTCCGCTGGCTGAATGCTACGGAGTGCGCCTGCCGCTGGATTACGATGGGCCAGTGCCGGCGCAGATGTGTTTGATGGAGGTGGCGGAAGGAGACTACCTGGTGTTTGAGCATGGCCCCTTCGACTTTGAAACCGAGAACAGCGCGGTGGAGGAGGCCATGGAACAGGCGATGCGGGAATTTGACTATTCGGCGGCGGGCTATCGGCTGGATCTCACACCGGGAAGAATGTTCTATTTTTACCATGACTGCAAACGCTTCTGGAAATACATCCGCCCGGTGCGGAAAGAACAGAAACCGAGTGAACTCTGAGCGAGGAAATCAAAAAGACCGCTGACTTTTGTCAGCGGTCTTTTTGATGGTCGGAGTGTCATTAAAGGATCTGTGGAAATCCAGTAATATCAATGGTTTTCAGGCAGCAAGCAAGGCTTTCATCAAGCGAGAAACAAAAACAAGAAAGGGTGCCGCCCAAAGCAGCTTTGAGGTGGCACCCTTTCTTTGTAAATTTTGAAAGACCTTTTGCTAATCAGACCGTATCCCCAAAACATTGGGGCAAGTCAATCACAATGAGTATTATCTTGCAATGCTACTTCTCAGTATCTTCTGCTATTACAGTGGGCCTGATCGCAGTTAAAGTATATAACAATTTTTCCTCTCGAGTCATAGAATCGGTGCCAATACGAATTTCAAAATCTGCTTCTACACTTTGCGGAACAGAGAATACACTACTGATAAGAGAAGCTGCAATTTCTCCCTTTATCTTTTCTTTATCGGTAGTAATAAACTCAAAACTGCAACGCTCAACATTTGCTCCAACAAGTCGCCCGTAAACAGTTACATGTTCAACCATTTCTTCGATTTCTGAGTCAATAAAATCAAGGTTCACTGATAGTTCTTTGGTTGAAAAGTGTTTGCTGAATACGCTGTTATTGGGTGAAGCGTTGTTGATCTTTATTCCTGTTTTATTTGATAGCAAAGACCGCAATAAAGTTCTGTATCTTACAGCTACTCGAGGATTCTGAGTCGAAAGAAACTCTCGCAACTGCTCTTTATTTCCGGCAACCATAAAAAGCCTATTAAAGTCTTGAAGGGTCTGCGTCAATGGTGTTTCTTTATATAAATCACATAGCTCCCGAGACTTCAATCGTATGCCAACCGAAGCTGCAAACATTCCTGTCGCACACAAATAGCAATCGTCTTTCACTTTTTTAGGTATAGCGCCGCGCAATCCACCATCTTTGAAAGCAAGTGCATAGATAAGCTGTTGAACATTATTCAACATGTCGCCTAACGCAACACAAGAAATCTCTGTAATGTGAGTATCATCTTTTTCAAGCGAAATTTCAATAATGTCACGCATCTCTTGGTTAGCCTGCATTATAGGCGCTTCAGCAGAAGGGAGAATCTCCATCCCAGCAGCAAAATCAAGTAACTCACCGGCTTCAGGCAGTAAATCTTCTGTTAAAGTTTCGGGGTTGATAGCGGCAATAGAAAACTCATTTTGTATTTCTTCTATTTTAAAAAGTAGCGATTCTGGATTTAACAAAAGATCGCGAATTTCAATAGCATTTTTTTCAGCTTTCAAAAGCTTCCCAGATGAAATCGGGGCTAATAACCAAGCAGAATCCTCGTCATTTTCAGATGGAATTGCTACGGCGAAATATAGTTGCATGGATTTGGTAATACAAGAAAAAATCTGCGGTTCTTCATAAAACAAATAAATATGATGGTAAAATAAATCTCCAATGTAAGGCAGGGAGGCAAATAAATTATTCATTTATTTCACCACCTTCATTGCAAATCTCAAAGAATGTATGGGGCATTACTCCATCGTAGAGCCACCAAGTATAATGGTTAGGATTATCTCCGCTTGGCGTATGCATTATTTTTCCACGGTACTTATTATTTGTGCCGTTTGCGATGCGTTTGTACTTCTTTCTTAATTTTGGTGCTTTGCTTAATGCTCGTTTACAGTCATCAAAAGACTTGAACACAGAAAGCCCATACGCATTTACATTATTCTTGTGCTTCTCCGGGTTAATCAAATAGAAGGGCACAAAATCTTTCTCGGACAAAACGGGCCCTTTGCACAAACGGAATAAAACACATTCCTCGGCTAATGCTTCTGCGGGAGGACAGTTTTCTGGAAAATATGTAGGAAACCTGAGTTGAGCACTATCCATGAAACTTCCTCCCCACCAATAAATATACACAACAATAATAGCAGACATACTGGTAAAACGCAATAAAAACAAAACCAAAGAGTATGAAGGCCACCCCAACGAGACTGCAGGTGGCGTTTTCGTATATTTAGATCAGAGAAAGGAGGGGTGCGCCCCCACAGGCCAGCCATCGGGCTGGCTTTTTCTATTTCACAACGAAGGAGGTTTTTAGGTGGCTGACGATAAAAAAAGTATTCCCGATGCTGGGAAAGTGGACGAGCCCCCCAAGCTGGGAAAGGTAGAGCCTGCCAAAGCTGCTCCCCCGGTGCAGGAACAGCCCACCCCGGCCAAGACGGAGGCCCCCGTGGTAGAGGATGTGCCCAAGGTGGTAGCACCCCCTGCGGCGGAGGCTCCCAAAGACAAGGGCACTTCCGCTCCGTCTAAAGAGGGTACGCCGCAGCCGGGCAAGGACGAGAAACAGACCACGATCCCCGGCATGGGAGATCCTGCCCCCGCTGGAAAGGTGGTGGATTTTACTGCTGCCCGGGAAGGAGCGGCAAAGGGCAAGCCCCCGGAAAAGGCTGCGGCCCCGAATAAGGACAAGCAGGCGGACAAAACGAAGGATGCGGCCAAGCCCCGCAGGGGCCGCCCACCCAAGGCTGACAAGGCGGCCCCCGACAAGGCCAAGCCGCAACCTCGGGACAAAATGTCCCAAAGCAAACCGCCTGCCGAGAAAGGCGCTCCCGCTACGGCGGAGGCCCCGGCAGCAACCGAGCAGCCGCCCGCCCCTCGGGATGCTGCCCGTGGCGTGAAAGAGGAGATCGTGTATCTTAATCTTTCCGAACTGCATCCGTTCAAAAATCACCCCTTTGGTGTCCGGGACGATGCTGAAATGCAGGGACTGGTGGAGTCGGTCAAGGCTGCTGGGGTTAATCAGCCTGCACTGGTGCGGCCCCGTGAGGGCGGCGGATATGAGATCATCGCTGGACACCGCCGCCAGCGGGCCAGCGAACTGGCCGGGTTTGTCAATATGCCCTGTATCGTCCGCAACATGACCGATGACGAGGCAATCCTCGCCATGACGGATGACAACCTGCGGCACCGGGAGAGAATTTTGCCCACGGAAAAGGCGGCTGCGCTAAAACAGCAGGTGGAGGCCATCAAGCACCAAGGGGCCCGTCCCGGCGAGGATGACCGGGATGCTGGAAAACGCTCCACACAAATCGTCGGGGATCGCAACGGCATGAACTACAAGCAGGTGCAGCGGTATATCCGCCTGACCGAGCTTGTCCCTGATCTGCAAAAGATGGTGGACGAGAAGCAACTCTCTTTTACCCCCGCCGTAGAGATTTCTTTCATCCGCCCCAAGCATCAGAAGTATATTGCCGTCGCCATTGAGGGGCAAGCGTCCTCTCCGTCCCTCTCTCAAGCGCAGAAGATGCGTGAACTGGATAAGGAGGGCAAGCTGAACGGCGATGTGATCGACGGTATTCTGAGCGAACAGAAGAAGGAGGCTGACAAGGTGATCATCAACAGCGCCGAACTGGAAAAGTATTTTGGCAAGGACAAGACGCCCCGGGAGATGAAGGACACCATTCTGGCCCTGCTGGACGAGTGGAAGGAGAAGCAGCCCCCGGAGCTGGGCAAGACCGACAAGAAAAAGGATATGGAGAAGTAACCGACCTTGGGACAATTTGTCCCGAGGTCTTTTTCGTTCCCTCTTTCAAGGCTCTTTGGATTTATCCCCCGTCGCCGCCTTTTAAACGGCATGGCAGGGCGCTGTCCGTCAAGGGTGCATGGCACCGCCGCCCTGCGGCGGCTTGCCCTTTACGGGCGGCCCCGGCTGTGCCATTCCCGGGGCGTGACGGGGGTATATCCTCCAGAGTCGCCCCCTTTCCCATGAATGGGAAAGGGCGGGGGGATAGGGTTGAACACCATGAAACGGAGGTTTTCTATGAAAAGACCCCTTGCCTATATTACCGCCGCATGGTGCGGCGAGGACTACAAAAACACGGAACAGGTGGCCCGGTACTGCCGGGCGGTGTACGAGGCGGGCTTTTCGCCCATCTGCCCCACGCTGTATCTGCCCTTGTTCCTCAACGACGCCGTTCCCGAGGAGCATAAGAGTGGCATCGACATGAGCCGTGACCTGCTACGGCGCTCCCATGTGCTGGTGGTGTGCGGCCATACCGTCACCGAGGCTATGAAGAACGACATCGCCGTGGCCCAGCGGCTGGGGATCACCGCCACAACGCTGGAGGGCATCCTCACCGTCAAAGGACAGGGGCGGCGCTGATGCCCGCCCTGTTTGAAGCCTATGTCACCAACTTGGGGAAGTACAACGAAGGTGAGCTGGTAGGCGAATATCTGAAATTCCCCACGACACCCGAGGAGGTGCAGGCCCTCTTGAAGCGCATCGGCATTGACGGGGTGCGGTATGAGGAAATCTTCATCACCGACTTCGACGGGGATGTGCTGGGGCTGTACGACCACTTGGGCGAATATGAGAACATCGACGAGCTTAATCATCTGGCCTGCGTGATCTCCGAGCTGGATCAAGGCGATTTGGAGAAGTTTGAAGCGGTCATTGACAGCGGCGAATACACCGGCAGCGTGAAAGAGCTGATCAATCTGGCACAAAATCTGGATTGCTTCGAGTTTTATCCGGGTGTTACAGACGATGAAACGCTGGGGCGCATCTATGTGGAGGACATTGAGGCCATCGATGTGCCGGAACACCTGCTCAACTATTTCGACTACGAGGCATACGGGCGGGATATTCGGCTCAACGAGGATGGGCATTACGCCCCCGGCGGCTATGTGCTGAACAATGGCGGCAGCTTCATTGAGCACTACCACGGGCGGGAGGATATTCCCGACGAGCACAAGGTTTTCTCTATGCCCAAGCTCAACATCCGGGAGCAGATGGCCGCTTACAAAGAGGTCATAGACCGTTCCTCGCTGGAGGGAGAACGGCTGCACCCAAGAAAGGAGGTGCCGGAGCGATAACAAGACTTCGGGACAATTTGTCCCAAACATGGGGTGCCCCACAAAGTCGCATGACTTTGTGGGGAGAGGAGGAACAACGAAGCGGGCGGATTTCGGGCGGCAACGCCCGACGGAGCAGAGCGGAGTTTGTGACGACGAGGGGGTGGTTTGACTGGTAGATGAAGATATTTCCCGGCGCACGATTGCCGTTTCCGTGAAGGCGTCCAAGCTGACCGCCCGGGGCCTTGCCTATGTGCTGCGGGCCATTGGTCGGAAAATAGCCAAGTACCACCGGGCCAAGCAGACGCCCCACGGCAAGCAGAGCGTGAAAAAGCTCATGGCCCACGGTGCATCGGCATCCAGCATCGAGCTTTCCGGCGATACCAAGCTGTTTGACCGGGTGGCCCGGAAATGGAATGTGGACTACGCTTTTTACAAAACCGGGCCGGACAAATATCTGCTGTTCTTCAAGGCTGGGCAGGCCGACGCCATGACCGCCTGTTTTTCTGAATACTCCCGCAAGGTACTGAACAAGTCCAAGTCCCGGCGCATCCCCATCCGGGATCAGCTCAAACGGGCGTCGGAGCAGCTTGCCCAAGAGCGGCCCCGTGCCAAAGAGCGAGTACAGAAAGAGCGAGTACAGGAGGTGGTTCATGCCGACAGATAAAATCCGAAAGTACATTCTCCCCAACATTCCCTATCTGTTAATCGGCTGGGCCTGTCTGAAGCTGGGGACGGCCTACCGTATGGCGGCGGGGGCCGGGTTTGGGGAAAAGCTGCTGGGGCTGGGCCGGAG
>NZ_JAGHKE010000151.1:0-6682 GCF_017889395.1 Allofournierella sp.
ATACAAAGTGCTGATACAGGCACTTCAAATTCCCCTGTTCATCCCGGGAAAGCTTTATCCCGTTTTCATACCGCAAAGTATCGGCATACAGGATAAAACCATCCACTTTCCCTGATGAAGCCCGAAACTCACCGTTTCCAATAACGGCTATATCGCCACATTCAAATGTAACCGAAGAAGAAGTGGTGTGGATTTTCGTAATTGCTTCGATCATCTGGGAATATCACCTCTCATCTCCGGGCGCTACCATTCTCCACCCGGATGTCTGCACCCGGATCACAGGGCGGAAAAAGTCATAGTCATTGTGGATCTCATTATCTTCCCGAACCTCCGGTTTACAGTGAGGGGAACAGGGCAAATATCCCAGCAAAGGACCCATGCCACCGCAGATATTGCAGCCGCCGTCGCCGCCGCAGGTGGTCAATGTTTTCCCGTCTACCAGCTCCCGCTTATAGGGATCGTAGGCAATAGACAGACCAAAGAAGTTGGGCTGCTCCATGTCGTATGGCTTACCCTGGTCTTCCCCGTTTTCAAAGTGATGCAGATGCATGGAGTAGTCCAGTCCATCCCCCCAGGGAAACAGGGTGCGGCATCCGCCCCCGCACAGATAGGCCCACTCATCCGGCGTGGGAAGGCTGGCTGCCAGCTCCCACAACAGGGATCGCTGAAACTCCGGGTAGGTCATTGGATGGCACAGCCAAGCTCGCCAGCTATCGCCATTGCGCTCAAAGCGGACCGTTTCGTGTATCTCAAAACTCTGGCTGTCCTGGCCTGCCCATTTCTGCAAGTTCTCCAGCCAGTCGGGGTGGGCGGTGATGCGCGGATCGTTCATGGGTACGCTTTCCCAGCCGATCTCCTCCAGCTTCCTGCCCACGAACATGGGGCCGATGGTCACCCGGCGTACTGGGGTCATTCCCTGCCGGAGAAATTCCTCCGCAGTGCCCTTATATTCGATTTCCGCAAAAGTATCCACCAGTTCCTCCTGGTTGGCCTTATCCATCCCTTGGACAAAGCTCTCCCAGCCAAGAATCACGGTATCGCCCGGGACAAAGACAAACTCCCGGCCACCTTTTTCAAACAGACCGGTGGTGCAGCTTTGTCCCCAACGGGAAAAGGCGTATAGTTCCTTGAAAGCAAGTCCATAACGAGTCGCCAGCGTCTGCATCAGCCAGAGCTTATCGGACAGTTTCAGTGCATTAAATTGTGGGCGAAATAGTTTTTCCTTCATAGCAGCGCACCTCACAGCAAATCTGCTTTGATACCGCACCGTTCCAGAACCGGCAGCACCTGTTCCGGCTTAGAGGACATGAGGGTAATATGTTTGAGATTAGGGAACTGGCGCAGTTCATCCTCAGTAATGGTATTAAGATCAAAGGCTCCATCCTCGCCATCCCAGAACGGACAGAGCTGGGTATAAATCTCGCTGCCGCCATCCATCTCAATTTCTGTGACCGACCGGGCCAGCCGCGCCGGGACAGGGTATTGTTCCAGCCACTTCCGAATCTCTGGGATGGGTTCATACCCTTCCGCGTCAATGTCGATCTTGCGGCGACTGTACTCTCTGGCAAACTCATGGGCATCCAGTCTAGGAGCCAGTAAGCCTTTCTCGTACATCAGGACTTCCATGACCGCCAGCTTGAAGTTGAAGGTATCAAAGTGCAGCACTGGTTCCGTCGGTTTGGATAACTTGTATTTCTGCACTTTCGCCGCCTTATTCTCTGGCTCTTTCCAGCTGATCTGTACCATAGCGGAGAGGGCCTCCAGCTTTGCTTTCTGCGCTGATTGCTCCTCTGGAACAGGACCCGGCAAGCGGGTATAAACGGTAAAGCCGCCTAATTTGAGGGTATGGGCAAATCCGCCGAAATCCTTCCAGCTGGCCTCCCGGTAGTCCTTGGACCCGATCCAGACCGCTCCGTCAAATGCCTGCCGGACCGCATACTCTCCCTGTGCCGCTACCCGGACACCAAGGGTTTTGATGGTCTGCTCATCTTCATCCAACCAGCCCTGGAGTCCAAGCTCGTCCCACAGGGCAAGGGCCTGGGTATAGGGACTCTCTCTGCCTGTAATGGGACTTTTCCGTGTTCCATTTTGCAGGACAATGCGGGCGGGTCCTAACTTTTCCGCCAGCTGTGGCAGGGTAAACGGCGGCGTAAATACCGACCCCAGGATGGTCAGGCTGTCTTTTTTGAGAATGATTTTCCGCTCTGTGGCCTTGGGCGGCAGAAAGATGGGCAGATTCGGGTACACTTCTTTGTACTCCCGCCATTCCAGCTTTTTGGGCTTGTTTGCCGTCCGCAGGAAGTCCCAGAAGTCGATGGGATAACGAAACACCGGCCCAACCCTATCCCGCCGGGTGACAATAACCACCGTGTCATCGGTGAGTATTCCGATGTGCTGCATTTTCTCCCCGCCGAACATTCCCGGACGGATACGCAGCACTTCACAGGTATTTCTATTGATGAGCTGGGCAAAGTCATCGGAAAGGATTTCGCCGTTTCCCTGCACCAGCAGCCAGTTCCCGGTAAACCAGCGCAGTTTCAGCCCCTCGCCCATTCCAGGCAGGAGGGCAATTCGGCACCTCCCGGTGTCCATGTCCAGTTCCAGCAGGCATTCTTCCACTCTTCCCTTGCCGCTGACAGCGTGTGTCATGGCAATGCGGCCTGTACCGGGAATGGGAACGGCCTCGGAAAGATGGTCGTATCCATACAGAGAGAAGGTATGTTTTGTTACCCTGCCGTTTTCCCATCGGTAGATCTGCCCCTTATACCACTCGTTGGAAAAATAGACCCGGCCCAGCCCGTCTGTCGTAATGCCACAATGATATTTGGTGCTCCATCCATCTTCCGGCAGAGTCCAGTTTTTCACATCCTGGCAGGTGCCCCGGTCAGTCAGTTCGATCCGTGTAGCGTTGGTGGGATCACCCACCCAGAGGGAATGGTCAGCCCAGCACAGAGTCCGGGGTGGACCATCGTATCCGATGGGGGACGGTTCGGCCCAGTTGAGGGTAGCTGGATTCTTGCTCAGTAATACCCGGCCAATGGTTCCGCTGCCAGCGGCTCTGGACGCGGCATAAAGTTCATGTTCCGGGGAATAGGTAAGGTGCCCAAGGTGCGGCAAGCTGTGGGAGCGGATTACCTGAGGCGGACGCTGGCGCAGATCGGCCACACATCCGCTTTTCCATTCTTCTGCATCCTGGTTTTTCCATTCACCCGCCGCAAAATCACCCGCCAGGGAGTTGAAAAAACAATCGTACTCATCCTGAAGTATGTATTCCTCGCAGGGCATCAGCTTCCCAGGGTCCTGCTCCTTGGCATGGTCGCCCCATTTTCGCCCTTGCTGTTTCATCAGGTGGCAATATTGCCCCTGCTTTTTGCAGTAGCGTTCCCATTCGCTGCGTTCTTCCTCTGGGATCAGGGCAAACAGATACTCGTCCTCATCATCCAGGTTATACAGCGCCCAGCCGAAGGCAGACAGCTCCTGTCCCAACGCTGCCACCCCTTTTTCATGGGACAGTTTCATATATTGGATGCCAACGACATCAAAGCGTTCATCCAGCAGCGCCGGGACCTGTGCGCCCCATTTTTCTCGAAGCTCCGCCAGAGTGTCCTGTACGGCTCCGTCAAATTTCAGAATGTCCAGCGCATCCTCTATGATTTGTTTGAACTCTGCCATCGGTCGTTTCCCCTTTTCCCAGTTCCTGCATCATAGCGACAGCCATGTGGTCAACGCACTGAAAAATTACCAGTCCCGTTCCCGGATGGCCTCTTCGGTGTCAATGGGAATGTCAAACCACTCCAGAATGTAGGCCACGGTGACGCCAATGCAATCCCGCGCTACCGTTTCAATCTCACTGTCGTTTTCGTAAAATTCATCCTGAAGATCGTTAATGCCGCAGACCGCCTCATCCAGCGTTTCCTGCACCACTTCAGTGTCGGTTTCGCCGCTCTCCAGCAAATCAATGACCTTTTGAAGTTCATCCTTTACCTTGTCTACCAGAAAAGCAGGATAATAATCATCCTGATACATCTCGTCCAGTAATTTATAATCGGGATCAAAGGTTTTCATTTTGTTTCCTCCTATCGAAAAATTTCCTGATACTGCTCTCTCAGTTCCTCCGGAGCTGCTTCCACCACTTTCTGACCACCCTTGGCGCTGGCTTTGCCCCAGATCACATAGCAGACCGTTTCCCATGCGTATTGCAGCACTTCCTCCGGGCTGGCTTCTGTTTCCTCGGCGGGTTCCTCGTCCTCATCGTCATCCTCGTCGGAGGAAAAACCGCTTGGAACGATCTCGGACAGGTGGATTTTTGCCTCCAGCAGAGCGTCCAGGCTTTCTGCATTTGCCATCCACGCGGCATAGTCCTTGGAATACTTCATGTTCTGCATGGACAGCACACCCCGGACAAACACAGGGACGGTATCGGTGGTAAATCCGAACTGTTTCACATACTCCCGGAGGAATTTTTCCTGTAAGTGGGAGTGCTCATCATCACAGAGATCGAGATAATCCCATACCAGATGCCGCCACTCTTGCCCCAGCATTCCCAGGGCGAACACGGCAAAACTTCCGGGGAGCGCACACTGCTCATCGCTGAGATTGGTGTACTGCTCATATTGCCGCATGGCAAGCCGGGCGTACCGTTCCATCAGGGGGTGGAGACTGGGGTACTGCACGGCACAGGCAAAGAGCTGGTTTACTCCCTTTTTGGGCAGGCCTGTGATGGGCAAATACCTCTTTTCCGGTCCTTTGAACTCCACCGCATAGCTTCGGGGAAAATCCTCCTGCTCCAGAACCTCACACAGGTAATTCAGCACTTCACGGCAGCATTCCTCGGTGTTGTCTCTGGCCGTAATGCGGATCACAGCAAAGGCATCGTTGGCCGATGCGGTGAAGTGCTCTGTTTTCCTCTTTTGCAGAGAGATTGGCAGCCTGCCGGTTCCATGTTCCCGGAGCTTTTTCACCATATCAGGACGGACTTTCTCCACCAATCCAAAGAGGTAATTGGTGTCCAGATACTCAAAGTCCATACCATATACCTTATAGCTCACTGCCACATAGCAGGCGAAACGCAGCAGCGGCTCCGGGACCTGTTCTGCACGGATACCTGGTTTCAGGGAATACTCCCGATCCCAGAAGTGGTCATCTTCACTTCCTGTTCCGACAAAATACTTCTCTTGTAATTCCCGTTTCAGCAGGTCAAACAAATAATAGTCAATTTCACCCCACCGGCTCTGGCGGCGCAGGTTTTCGCTGAAGGCGATGGCCTGTTCCGCATCGAGCGTTTCAGCCCGCTGCGCTTCGGTCCATTTTCTTACCAGAGCGTGCACCTCAAAGGGTGCGCCTTCGCTGCTGACCACTACCGGCGGCCAGAGGGAATCAAGCCGCGTGATTCTCCCGTCAATGGCATCCTGAATGCACTGATCAAAGAGCGGTTGCAGTTCCTCCTGTACCTCGGGCTTCATCCAGTAACAGCGCCCGTCCGCACTATTTCGTTTTGGTAAATTCATATCAGGCACCTCTTTCCGAACAATAAAAAATGCCCTGCGACACCCTGTCACTTGGACAGGCTGACGCAAGGCATAAAAAGGCCGCACAGACCCGAGACCTGTTTTCCAAGGCCCTGTGCTTAACAATATTCTGCTGTCTTTCGTGTCCGTTTGGACATAGGAACCCACCGCTATACATTTGCTTTCACCTGCCGCGCATCCTCTTTTGCACGCTCCATCTCGTCCACCAGAGCCCTGACCTGGAATTCCACCATATCCTCCGCCACCTCCGGAAACAGGAAGGGCATAGTGTCCGGAATGGCCTTGTGTACCATCATCATGGCCAGAGCCAGATTACCGAACAGCCGAGAGTCAATGCTGTCTGTGGGGAGGCCAAAGATGGAGAGCAGTTTTCCATAAAAACTGACCTGATCCTGTCGGAATGCCTGAAAATTCTCCTCGGAAAGGCAACGGCGTACTTGCTGCTCCTCCTCAATGGACAAAACAGCGACTCCGCTTTTGGCACCATAGCAGCAGTTTTTCAGGAAGGTTTCCACGCCCGCCCGCCAACTGAGCGTCGGGTCTTCCATCAGCTGACGGGCGTAGTCCAACAGTCTGGGCTGCTGATATCGCAGGGCGTAGAGCACCAGTTCCTCCTTGGATGAGAAGAAACTGTAGAAGAAGGTCTTGGAATCAGCCCCCGGTCCGCGATACACTGGATCATGGTGACCATCAGGGCTTCCTTTACCTGCGCCCTCTCCTCATCGGAGTACGCCTTTCTTGCCACAAGCTGTCACCTTCTCGTATAAAGTACAAAATTAAAAAATAGTCTTTATTTGTATTATAGCGAAACTCTATTGAAATGCAAGACTGCTCAAAAAAATAAGTCTCGCAGTGCAACGCACCGGGGGCACAGCAGGCTGCGTTCAAGTATGCCAAAAAGCAGCTGTGTGACACCACTTCCCTCAACACTGTCTCCATACTCCTTTTCCTGTGTTCACAGCGCGGCATCCTGCAAAGCAATGCTTTCGCCCCCCTGTGTTCTGTATTTTAAGTTCCAATTAAGTTTCAGGGAATATGATGATGCTGTTCTCAAACGAACAATCCACAATGAGAAAGGAACCTTCCCATGAAAAAGCAGCTACTTGCAATGGTTACCGCCGGTGCACTTCTGCTTTCCGCAACCGCCTGCGGCA
>NZ_JAGHKE010000112.1:0-6050 GCF_017889395.1 Allofournierella sp.
GGTGGCAAGCGAAATCCGCCGCCGGTGCAGGCCGCGAAAAAGGAGAAAAGACCATGGAGATCGAACGCAAATGGCTGGTGAAGGGCTGGCCCCAGGGCCTTGCCCCGGTGAAAACCTTCGTGATGCGCCAGGGGTATGTGACGACCCGCCCCACCGTGCGCATCCGCAGCGAGGAAAGCGAGGGCAAAACCGATTACATCCTCTGCTTTAAAGGCAAGGCCAGCGCGGATGGCCTGGCCCGGGAGGAGATCGAAGCGCCCATCGACCCGGCGCTCTTTGCCCGGCTGGAGGCCTTTCTGCAGCGGCCGCTCATTCAGAAAGAGCAGCGCCGCTACCGGCTGGAGGGCGGCCTTGTGCTGGAGGTGAACCAGGTGGACGCGGGCCAGCCCGGCGAGTTCTTCTACGCCGAGGTGGAATTCGACAGCGAGGACGCCGCCCGCGCCTGGCAGCCCGGCGCGCTGGCGGAGTATCTGGCCGATGAGGTCACCGGCACCCCCGGTCAGAGCATGGCCGCCTACTGGTGCGCCACCCGGGGGGATCTGGCCGACGAATACCGGGTGGAGTAATTCCCGGCGGGAAAGTTTTCCACAAAAATACGAAAAGTATTCCACGGTTTTCGACAGGTTTTCAACATCGGGGGTTTCCACCGGGTGTGGAAAACCCGGTGTTTTGTAAAATCCCTGAAAAAAAATGGTGGGAAAATGGCAAAAACCAGGTAACAGGAATTATTTTCAGCAAACAGAAGGCCCCGGCAGTTTCCTCATTGTGGAAAACCGGGGCCCTTTTCAGCGGGTTTTCCACACAAAAAAGTGGAAAGCGTTGAAAACAGGCAGGTTTCCCCCCATGGACGCAGGCGCTCCGGTCAGGAACCCCCGCCGCCCCCTTCGCATAGGGTGAGGGCAGAGGAAAGGGGGAGAGACAAGATGCACCAGATTCTGACGGCGGTCTCCATGACCGCCTTTCCCTGCCTGTGTACCGCACTGGGGGCGGGGGCGGTGTTTCTGGCCCGGCCCGCGCCCGGCGGCGGACCGGGCCAGGGGCTGGCCGGCGGTGTGATGCTGGCGGCCTGTGTGTTCAATCTGCTGCTGCCCGCGGCCGAGAGCGGGTGGCTTGCCCCGGCGGCGGGGCTGGTGGCCGGGGCGGCACTTCTGCTGCTGGCCGAGCGGCTGGCGGGTGCGCTGGAAAACGGCTCCGCCCGGCCGGGCAGGTCCGGCGGCTGGGGCGCGGCGGTGGCCATCGGGCTGCACAACCTGCCCCAGGGCATGGTGGTGGGTCTGGCCGCGGCGGGCGCAGCCGGTCAGACCGGAGCCGCGGCGGGTGCGCTGGCGCTGAGCGTGGGCATCGGCCTGCAGAACCTGCCCGAGGGCGCGGCGGTGAGCCTGCCCATCTGGCGGGCCGGGGCCGGGCGCTGGAGGGCTTTCGGCGCGGGGGTGGCCAGCGGACTGGTGGAACCCCTGGGCGCGGCGCTGGCGGCAATGCTTGCGGGCGGCGTGCTGGCCGGGCTGATGCCCTGGCTGCTGGCGCTGGCCGCCGGAGTGATGCTGGCGGCGGCGGTGCAGGAGCCGCTGGCCGCGGCGGCGCAGCAGGGGGCCGGGGGCGTTCTGGCGGCGGCGGTGGGCTTCGGCCTGCTGATGGCGCTGAACCTGGCGCTGGGCTGAAATACAGAAAAAGGCCCCCGGAGTTCTCCGGGGGCCAATGTGTTTTTCAGGGTCAGATCACGGTCTTCCACAGGCCGTGCAGGTTGCAGTATGCCCAGGCGGCTACCGGGGCCTCGCCCTCGGCCAGCGCGAATTTTACCTCCGGGGCGTCCCCGGCGGAAAGCGCCTTCTGCTGCCAGCCCTGGCTGGTTTCCAGCACGATCCACTGGATCAGGTGCTCCTCGGTCATGGGATGGGCCACGCTGCCCACACTCACCGTCACCGTGCGGCCGTTCACGGCCACCACCGGCAGGTGCTTTTCCACCGCGGCATCCACCACGCCGGGCTCCAGCAGCTTCATCTTCTCCCCGCAGCAGACCACGGGCACGCCGCTCTTGTTCAAAAAGGCAACAATATTGCCACAGTGTTCACAACGATAGAATTCCATACCAAACGCTCCTTTCCCTGCGCTCATCAATCAGAAGGGTGGTTCCCTTGTCTACCATTTTACTCGATTTTGAGCAGTTTTACAACTGCCTTATGGGCGAAAAAGCGACAATGTCACACAAAATACAGGCCGAGTTCACCGGCGGCGCAAAGAATCTTAACAAATTGTGAAATGTTGCTTGCGAATGATCGTACTTTTATTGACAAAAACAGCCATCCATACTATGATTAAACAATGAACTTTCTTTTATTTAAATCATTATTTAAATAATCCACCCGCTTTGACGGGATTCCAAAGGAATATCACTCCGCTCGCGGGCTTTATACATCCTGCCTGCGGGCGTTTTATCAATATTTGGATGAGAGAGTTTGAGAACAACGGAAAGGAGGACGCGATTTCCCATGCGTTTGCGTTTGGAAACGGATTACGGTATCCGCTGTATGCTTTATCTGGCGCAGCAGACCGATTATGCGCAGGCGGGCAAGATTGCCGCGGCCATGGATGTGCCGGAAAATGTGATTCCCCGGGTGCTCAGCCGGCTGAAAAAGGCCGGGCTGGTGCAGGCCCGCAGCGGCGTGACCGGCGGCCACAAGCTGGGCCGCCCCGCCAGCCAGATCACCATGCTGGACATCATCACCTGTATGGAGGACCACACCATGCTGGGCCGCTGCCTGGATGATACGGCAAAAACGCCGGAGCAGAGCGGCGCCATCGCGGGCATGCAGCACTACTTCTTGGAGCTGCAGCAGGTGATGGAAAATTCCATGCGGTCGGTTACGGTGCAGCAGCTGCTCGCCGAACAGCCCGCCTGAAGCGAAAACAGAACAACGGGCCGGGGAGTAAGGCCGGTGTGGCACAAGAAAACGACGGTTCTGCCGTAGGATTTTGGCGCACAAAATGTTCAAAGGGGCAGGCAAGCCACCAAGGCTTGCTCTGCCCCTTTTCGCACTTTCTGCATCCAAAATCCTGGGGCAGAACTGCGAAGCACCGGAAAAGGCCCGATTTTGATGGGAGTGCAAGGAAAAGCCTCGCAGGCACCCTTGGTGGTTGTCAAGGGGCTTTGACGCTGCAATCCCGCAAAAGCGGGCCTTTTCCGGCGTTGTTTTCTTATGTCACCCCGGCTAAGGCTCCCCGGCTTTTTGTTTTGACAAAGCCCGGCGGCTGTGATATACCAAGATTAAAATGGATTAATTTGCGCGGTCGAGCCAAACCGGCTCGCCGTTTGGAGGGGGAACCGAGTATGGAAACAATCGAACAGCAGCTGCAGGAGTGGAACCGCATCCGGCGGTATCTGGATATCTCTTATTCCTACGTGCTGGCAAAGCGGATGGAGGAGCCCCGCACCAACCCGGTGCTGGGCTACCGCACCGCCGGCAGCCGGGCCGAGTTCGAGACCGGCGAAGTGCTGGCCGCCGAGATGCGCGCCATCGGCCTTTCGGTGGAAAAGCACCGCTTTACGCTGGACGGGTGGGACTTCCACCATGCCCGACTTACTTATAAAGATGAAGAGGGCCGCGCTCACACCGCCGAGCTGGGCAGCTACCAGACCGACTTCGACACCAAGGGCCCGAAGCACTACACCCTCATTGACGCGGGCACCGGCACCGCCGCCGAGCTGGACCGGCTGGACGTGCGGGGCAAGCTGGTGCTGGTGCACATCAACCAGCGAAACGACTGGTGGATCAACTATCCGGCCTATCAGGCCCATCTGCGGGGCGCGGCGGCCATTCTGGCGGTGCAGGCGGGCGGCTACGGCGAGGTGAACGAGCAGGCGCTGAACGCCCAGAACATCTGCGGCCCTCGGCAGGCGCCGGCCTTCTCCATCTCCCGCAAGGACGCGGCCGCTCTGGCCGAAGCGGCGCACCTTGGCTTCGGCCGCTGCGCCGAGGTGACGCTGGACGCATTGTCCACCGTGATGCCCGAAACCGAGAGCTACAACATCATGGGCACCCTGCCCGGTGAGGACACCGACGAGATGGTGGTGGTGAGCGCCCACTACGATTCCTATTTTGAGGGCTTCCAGGACGACAACACCGCCGTTTCCCTGATGCTGGGCATGGCCCGGGCTTTGAAGCTGGCGGGCTACAAGCCCAAAAAGACGCTGGTGTTCTGCGCCTTCGCCGCCGAGGAATGGGGCGTGATCGACAGCCGCTACGACTGGTCCACCGGCGCTTACAATCAGATCTTCCGGGTCCGGCCGGACTGGGCGGGCCGGGTCATCGCCAACATCAATCTGGAGCTGCCCGCCCACGCCCACGGCAAAAAGCATCAGGTGCGCAGCGTGTACGAGCTGAAGCGCTTTTTAAAGGAGTGCATCCGCGCCCTGCCCCAGGAGGTGGCGAACCTCTACCCCAAGGGCGTGGGGGTCGTCTGCCCGGTGCAGACCTGGTCGGACGATTTCTCCATGGCCATCGGCGGCGTGCCCAGCATGGTGGACGAGTTCGGCGGCGGCCGGTTCATGGCCACCCACTACCACTCCCAGTTTGACAACGACGGCGCGTACGATGAAAAGGTGTATCTGTTTCACCATCTGTTCTACACCTGGGTGCTGCTGCGGCTGGACCGCTGTGTGCTGCCCCCGCTGGACTTTGCCGAGCGGCTGTGGGCGCTGGATGCCAGCCTGACCAGCCAGAAGCTGAGCCCCCAGACCGAGGGCGCCTTCCGCAAAAAGCTGGCCGAAGCCGCCCGCCGGGCGGACAAGCTCACCCGTTGGGTCTGGAAGGTGAATCAGGGCGAGGTGACGATGGAGGAGGCGGACCGCGCCGCGCTGCGCCGCCGCCTGCTGGAGCTCTTCCGCCTTGCGCAGGACTGCTTCGTGCGGCTGGACTGGAGCGAAAACGCCATCTTCCCCCACGAGAACACCCAGGCCAACCTGAACGCGCTGCACACCGCTGCCTGGCAGCTGGCCGCGGGCATGGGCAAACAGGCGGTGGAGAGCCTGTGCGACATCGACGACAACCGCTACGCCAACGCCTTTGACCCGGCGGTGGTGGATTACTTTGCGGACAAGGCCCGCAACCAGCCCCCCGAGCGGCTGATGTGGGGCGCGGGCCGCT
This sequence comes from Allofournierella sp., assembly GCF_017889395.1. NCBI lineage: Bacteria > Bacillati > Bacillota > Clostridia > Eubacteriales > Oscillospiraceae > Allofournierella > Allofournierella sp. The sequence continues at coordinate 5,142 of NZ_JAGHKE010000112.1, forward strand.
TGCAGGAACGGCTGGCGCTGGGGAGCCTTCTGCGCCGCATCAAGGCGGAGGAAACCGCCGAAAAGCCGGACCACACCGCCGCCCTGGCCCAGGTCAAGCAGCTGAAAAAGGACCAGCAGGAGCTGCTGAAAGAAATCGTCAAGAACGAGACCGCCGACCTTGCCCGGCTGAGCAAGGCCCTCAAGCAGGCCACCGGCGAGTTTTTTGCCGGGAAAGGGGAGTGAGCCGCCGTGCAGACCGACCGACTTTACCGGGTCACGGAATACGACATCCCCAACGTGATCCGCACCCTGACCGAGTGCTTTCAGGCAGACCCCTTGTATCGCCAGCTGATCCCGGACGCGGATGTGCGCCAGCGCACCCTGCCGGAAATTTTCAACTGCGACGCCAACGAGATGCTCTCCTGCTGCAACGTGTATGCGGACAGCCACGAGGTGGGCGGGCTGGTGATTCTGGACGACGAGACCGAGCCCTACGACCCGCTGCGGTATTTTTCCACCGAGGCCTTCTACGCCCTGAAAACCGATGTGTGTCTGGTGCGGGAGGACTGGTCGCTGAAAACCCTGTGGAACTTCTTTCTGGGCCGGCAGTACCTGAACTCCCGCTGGACCGAGGAGCTGCCGGACAACCGGATGCAGCTGATCTACTTCGCGGTGCGCCCGGCCTTGCAGGGCGCGGGGGTGGGCCATAAGATGATCCAGCCGGTGCTGGACTACGCCGACGAGCACGGGCTGCTCATCTCGCTGGAGACCCACAACCCGGCCAACCTGCCCCGCTACAACCACTACGGCTTTGATGTGTACAAGACCTTGAAAAGCCATTTTGAACTGACCCAATACTGTCTGGTGCGCCAGCCCGGCGCGCCGCTGCGGCCCAAAGCACCGGCCGCCCCACAGAAAGGAATGTGAA
>NZ_JAGHKE010000005.1:0-38022 GCF_017889395.1 Allofournierella sp.
CTGCGCCATTGACACCTGCGGCCTTAATGCCGGTATCGGTGGTTCCAATCCACCAGTTGCCGTTGCTGCCGATATACGGGGTCAGGCCATCCTTTCCGTCCTCGCCGTCTTTGCCGTCCTGACCGTCTTTACCATCGGAGCCATCGGAACCGTCCGCACCGTCGCTGCCCTCGGCCTTGATGCCGGTGTCAACGCCGCCGATCCACCAGTTGCCGTTGTCGCCTATGTAGGGGGTATCGCCATCTTCACCGGGATCACCCTTGTCGCCTTTGATCCCTTGCAGGGCAGACAGGGCAATCAGGTTTTGCCAGTCGCTGTCCGCGTCATATTTCCATTGGATGTAGCCGCCCTCGACGCGAAGCTCCACCTGTTTGCCGTCCGCACCGTCCGAGCCGGTAATATCGGAGAGGTCAACCAAAGGCCGCCATTTGTCATCACCCTCGCCCACATAGCGCCAAAGGATGCTGCTGCCGTCGTTTTTCAGTTCTACCTCACGGCCATCTTCACCGTCCTCGCCTTTCAGGTCGGAAAGGGGCATCAGGTTTTTCCAGGCGGTGTCCTCGCCGGTGGTGTATCGCCACTGAATATAGCCATTGGCTACTTGCAGTTCCACTTCTCTGCCGTCGCCGCCGGTGATGGCATCCAGCGCCACCAGGTCACGCCAGGCGGTGTCCGGCTCGTCCGTGTATTTCCATTGAATTTGTGTGCCGTTGTTCCGCAGTTCTACTTCGCGGCCATCCTGTCCGCCGGAATCGCCCACCAGTTGAATGTTACCCAGATCACGGATGGACGCTGTGCCGTCTTTCACAGTAATCTGAACATTCACCGTGCGGCTGGCAAAGTCGGTGCTTCTATTGTTTTCCTGCTCTGTATAGAGCCGCAGGGTGTAGTTCCCATCCGAAACGCCGGTCAGGGGGATGTTGACCGTGCCGCTGGCGGCGGCGGTATCGCTCAGTTCGACCAGCTTGTTGTAATAGAGAACGTCCGTGCTGCCGTCCGGGGTCAGCACGCAAGAAAGGTACTGATTTTCGCCGGTGTTGGCAACATAGCCAAAGGAGAGGGTTTCGCCGGTCTGGGCCGCCTGTGCGGGGTCGGCGGTCACGGACAGCTTCAAACTATCGTCAAAAATGGTATATTTATATTCCTCAAAGCCTTCCAGCACCAGCGGATAGGGGACTCCGCCAATCGTTACCCTTTTGGCGTCTTTTGCAAGGTAGAACGCATCGGAAATGTCCAGATAGAAGGCTGGGCGCACACCATAATTACTCGTGCTATAATCACTCACCACTGTTCCGTCTATTCCCTTCACGGCATAGACAGTAGGCAAACTCGTAGTATCGCATGTCGTACGCAGCCAGTAACGATCGACAGACGACACATCGTCATAGAGTTCACTCTTGAGGATTTCGGCGTCGGTTCTGTCCGCTTCGTCTTTGGACAGGGGCCAGAACGGCTGATCATGCGCCGTTTCACCGCTGATCCCGTCCGCGGAAGTGAGAGTGCGGGGAACGATGAGGGAACTTTCTTTGCCGGCCAAATTAAGATTGGAGCTAAAATCTGCCATTTTTTGTTGCAAATCGCTGCCAAGATAGTTTGACGAGTTAGTTTTTGCCAGGATGACTTGGGCGCCCATGGCTTCCCGCGGATTTTCAAACAGGGTGACGGTGTTCTCCGGGCCGGGCACCGAGCCTTTTTCCCCTTGGCCCACCACATACCACCACTGGCCGCCGAACGCCACCTGGATTCCCTCAACCTTTTCCGGCAGCGCCTCGGCTTTCACATACAGGGCGGGGCGGACAGCCTTGGTTTCCTTTGGATTGCAGGTCTGGGTCGTTCCATTCGAGACTTGATAGAAATACGCGAAAAACATGGAAGTATCAAATATACCAGTGCGAGTATAATAATCCGCTTCAAACTCTTTTATATTTGAGCCTAACGAATTCAACTCGACCAAACCAATCGGCCATACTGACTGATTTGTCGGAGTATATCCGTGGATATCATCTAACGTTTCACGATCAACAATGTTGGCTTTGTCCTCAGCGGAAAATCCGTTTGCTATCTCCTCCATCTTCGTTTTAATGACGGTGTTTATGTACGCCACGTTATTTTCAGAATTAAATTGTGTTTGCTCAAAGTCATTGTTTTTGGCAAACAGGGTGTAGCAGCCAGAGGGGGCTTTTACGCCATCACTTTCGGTGCCGATGATGTACCAGTCATACCCGGCAAAGGTCACGATGTCGCCAATATTGTGGTCGCTTGCGGCAAAAGCAGTCGTGCCCATGCCCGGCACCAGCCCCACCAGCAGGCACAGGCAGAGCAGCGCGGCTAAAAATCGTTTTTTCATAATGTTAAATTCCTTGTTTTTCATTTATTCCCAACTCCCTTTACCACCGCCAATACCGCCGGTCGGAGTGGAAACCGCCCCCGCCTGATAGTGTCCCAGCAGACGGGAACTCTTATCAAAGAACAGGACGCTTGTATATACCGGGGTAACCGTAAACTGAAAGCTGTCCGTATCACGGTACAATCTTTCCAGATCACTTGTATAAAGGTCTCCAATCAAAGCCTGTGCGCCGGGCAAACCACCGCCGCCGCCATTTCCGGTGAACTGTTTTTTCACATCGCCATAGCCGCCAACCGTCACACGGAAATAGAAAACCGCACAGATCAAAGACCCCTGTGTGTGGTACTTGTTTTCGGTGCATTTGATTTCCTGCACCACCTGATCCAGTTGCTCGTCCTCAAGTTTTCCTTTGAAGTTGTTGTAAAAATCCTGTGCAATCTGTTCGTTCAGTTTTTTGTTTTCACTCATATCAAATTCTCCTTTCGCGGCGCAGTGCGCCATCATGTTGACCGTGTTTGCTCCGGTGCTATTATCCGCTGCCGGAGCGCATTTTTTCGTTGCGGCAGACCCCCAGCAGAGAGCCGGGGAACTGGTGGTAATGGCGGCAGGAGCCGCAGTCAATACTCAACGGGTCATCATCCACCATGTCCGCATGGGGGCAGGCGTCCTCAAAATTCAAAAGAACAGGACGGCCTGACGGGGTATGACCGGGCTGTTTGCAGTAGTCCTCGTAGTCCTCCACCTCTCTTTGGAGATGGTCGTCCCAAAATACGGGGACTTCCACCACTTCGCCCTCAAATTCATACCGATTGTACTGCTCCATCACACAGCCTCCTTCCCATTGGTTTCGGTGTTTTGGTATCATCAAGCCTCTGGAATGAAAACGCCGGTGAGGGTGCGGCGCATTTGCGCCTTTATCTGTTTTTTATAACCGCCATACAAAGTCCGATGGCTGCACAACTACGGACACCCCCTTTCCGGTAATCGCGGGGATTTCCAAACAAAAAAAGGACGCACCACGCCCACAGAAAACCTGTGGACGCAGCACGTCCTTTTGTATGGCAATATGAAATTCAGGGCAGGAAAAACGGACAGACTTACCTTATCTGTCTGTCTAATTATGGGGGTTAAATCCCATTTGTCAAGACCTTTTCTGTAAACTTTCATTTTTCTCCCCGCCCTTTGCCTGTAAGCATCGCCGCCTTCATGTTATTGTGTTTGGAAATTAACACAGCTTCATTTATACTACAAAAAAACAGGTTTGCCTATTACCCGTTTGGCCCCCCAAAACGGGTGACCCCCGGAGGGAAAAAGCCGTGGTTTTTTCCCTCTGCGGCATCATTGCAGCATATATTTTTTGAGGTCTTTCCGGTTCTTGATACCCAATTTCCGCATGGCTTCAAAGATGTGCTTTTTGACCGTATTTGCCGAAATATCAAGGTGTTCCGCGATTTCCTGGGTCGTCCAGTTACGGGCTGCCAGCATCGCAATCGCAAACTCGGTGGTGGTCAAATCGTCCGCCACATCATGCCCGGTGACCGGGTTATGAACTCTACGCCAGCCGGAAGAGAAACGATAGGTAATGTCGATAATTCTTTTGAAATCTTCCGGCCATTTTGGTTTGATGGCCGCCTCCAGCATGGCCCCCAAAAGTCCGTGGTGTTCCCCAAAGCCCTCGATCAGATCGTCCGGGCGTGCAACCTCCCATGCCGTCAGAAGATGCGCCTGAGCGCGGTCGGTCTGCTTCATGCTCATGTAGTCCATCACCGCCACCAGATGCAGGTAGATGGCGGAAATGGGATAAGCGGATGCGCCCATGGCAAGGGCAGCCTCGACGATCCCGGCGCTGTGGCTGTATTCCTCTTTCAAGTAGAGATAGTGCGCCTGCACATACAGCGCAAAGGCTCGCACACCAGGCGGCAGCAGCGGCAGAAAATCTTCTGCGGGAGGCATTTCCTCCGGCAGCGGCAGGTGCAGCAGCACCGCCGCCCCAAACGCAACAAAGGCTTCCATAGCACGAACCGGCGAGGCGGTTTGCCCATCCGCAGCCAATGTGCTTTTAATCTCGTCCAGTGCATATCGGGCATGGTCAATCCGTCCCATGGTCAGGCAGGAATATGCAAAAATCCAGCAGGCAGAAAGACGGATGCCGCTGTCAGCCGCCGTAAGATAAACCTCGGTTTCCTGCATGGCTTTTTCCGCCTGTCCGCTGAAATAGTGATACTCCGCCAGAGCGATGTCCCTTTTCGGTCCGGCTTTCATTTTTTGAATCGTCTGCATACAGCGCCCCGGCTCAAAGGGCGTGTTAATCAGGGGCATAAAGCCGGGGAACAGCTCCGGCGCTTTTTTCGGCTTTGGGGGAGCCGCCTGTTTTTTCTGCTTGCGGGGATCGCCGGGTTTCTCCGCACTTTCCGGGATAGCCCACGAAGTGCCAAACCGTTCCGCACCGGGGATGCGCCCCTCGGAGCAGTATTGGTTGATCCGGCGCTCGGACACACCCCATTTTTCAGCCGCCTCCCGGATAGATATATAACCTTCCATCTCACACCTCCTGTATGGAAATCGTTTGTGTTTGGTAAATGTATGACCATTTTTATTATATACGATTACTCGTAGAGTTTCAATGTTTTCGATACTCTGGCATCCTATATGTAGGCACAAATATTGCTGCAAGACAGATTCAAACATGGCAAAGAAAAAGATTCAAACATGGCAAAGAAAAAACACCCTTGACAAATCGCTTTCCAAAAGAAGATTCTCCAAAAGGCTTCCAAGGAAAAAGGCTATACTGACACCATCTTTTTCGTGGATGACGGCATCACCGGAACCACCATGAAGCGCCCCGGTTTTCAGAAAATGATCGCCGCAATCGAGGCCGGGTACATCTCGGCGGTGTTCGTGAAAGACCTCTCCCGACTGGGCCGAAACTATATTGAGGTGGGCAAGCTCACCGAAGAGTTTTTCCCGCTCCATGATGTGCGGCTGGTGGCCGTTTCCGATGGCGTGGACAGTGACGAGGGCGAGGACGATTTCACCCCGTTTAAGAACATTATGAATGAATACTACGCCAAGGACATCTCCAAGAAGCGCCGGATTGTCAACAAGATGAAAGGCAACGCCGGGATTCCGCTTTCGCCGCCGCCCTACGGCTACATGAAAAAACCGGACGATCCCCGGTTTTGGGTGATTGACCCGGACGCTGCCGAGGTGGTGCGCTGCATCTACCGTCTGGCCTTGGAGGGCAATGGCCCCTTACAGATCGCCACGGCGCTGGGGAATATGGGGGCGCTGAACCCCTCTGCCTATCGAACCATCAAGGGGATTAGCAAGGGCGGCTCCAAAAGCACGCTGGAGCCTACCAAGTGGAACCACACCACCGTCAAGAAAATCCTTACCTTGCAGGAATACTGCGGCGATGTAATTAACTTCAAGACCTATTCCAAGTCCTACAAAATGAAGCGCCGGATTGAAAACCCGGAGGAAAACCGGGCAATCTTCCTCAATGTCCATGAGCCCATCATTGACCGTGTGACTTGGGAAAAGGTGCAAAGCCTGCAAACCACCCGGCGCAGGCGGCCTACCGTAACAAAGGAGTCCAGCGCCTTTTGCGGCTATATGAAATGCCCGGAGTGTGGCGGTAATCTGACTTTCCACTTCAACCAGGGCAACCACGACATCAAGTTCTTTAGCTGCAACAACCACAATTCCGGGCTCCGCAAATGCTCGTCTACCCATTATATCCGACTGGACTTCTTGGAGCAGGTTGTGCTCTATGAGGTGCATAGGCTGGCTTGCTTTGCTAATGAGTATGAAAACGACTTCATCAAGGCGATGGTGGGCCGCTCCGCCAAGGTAGCGGAAAATGACAGGGTACGCAAGAAGCGGGAGTTGGACGGGCTGTTGGCCCGGGACAAGGAGCTGGATATGCTCTTTGAACGGCTCTATGAGGACAATGTGTCCGGCAAGATCGACGATGCTCGGTTTTCCAAAATGTCCAAGCGGTATGAGCAGGAACAGGGCGAAAACGCCGGGCGGATCAAGGCGCTACGACTGGAGCTGAAAAAGCTGGAAGATAAGCGGATGGATGTGGACACCTTTCTGGAAACGGTGCGCCGCTACACCGACGCCACCACCATCACCAAACGCATGGTTGCCGAGCTCATTCAGTACATCGAGGTTTATCCTGCGGTCAAAGAGGACGGCGTTACCAATCAGCGGGTGACGATCCACTACAACTGCATTGGAGCCTTTGAGGTGCCGGATCGCCGGAAGATCCCCGAGCGGGACATTCTTTTGGAAACGAGAAAAGGCGTAGCATTAAGCTACGCCCCCGCACAGATTGCCATATAAACTTGGAAATAAAAAATGCGGAGTATCATCAGCAGACCTTTTCAGATCCTTTAATGATACTCCGCATGGTCGGAGTGACGGGACTTGAACCCACGGCTTCCTGGTCCCGAACCAGGCGCGCTACCAACTGCGCTACACCCCGATGTAAAAAATAGCAGCAGCGTGCGGGCTGCTGCTATTTCTGGTTGGAGAAGAAGGATTCGAACCCTCACAAACAGAGTCAGAGTCTGTCGTGCTACCCTTACACAATTCTCCAATATTTTCTGCTCTCTGGGGCCGTGCCCTGAGTGCTTTATTATTATACCGTCGGGTTTTGTAAATGTCAACCCCTTTTTTCAAAAAATACCGAAAAAAGAAACGCGGGGACCGCATGGTGATCTGCGGTCCCCGCTGGGTGCGCTGAAAGAAAAATTAGGCGGGGTTTTTGTCCAGATAGTCCGCCGCGCTCAGTCCGGCGATCAGGCCTTCGCCCACCGCCTTGGCCACCTGCAAAGGCGCGCCGGTCACGTCGCCCGCTGCGAACACGCCGGGCAGATTGGTGGCCATATTGCGGTCCACCGGCACCGAGCCGTTTTCAATGGCAAGACCGGGCAGCAGGGTATTCGGCGCAATGGCGCTGCGCAGGATGAACACGCCGTCGAAGGCTTCCTGCTTCGGGCCGATCTGAGCCCACTGTACCACCTCTTCGCCACCCACCGCTTTCAGGTTGCCGGGGATAAAACGCACGCTTTCTCGCAGCTCCGGCGGCTGCTTGGCGGCCACAAAGCTTACCTGACAGCCGATGGAATCCAGGAAGTTGGCCTCGTGGGCAGCCTCTGGCGAAAGCCCCCAGACCAGCAGCTTTTTGCCCCGGTAGAGCATGCCGTCGCAGGTGGCGCAGTAGGAAACGCCACGGCCCAGGAATTCTGCCTCGCCGGGCACCGGCTTGGCCCGGGCAATGCCGCAGGCCAGGATCACGGTGCGGCTTTCCAGAATCTCGCCGTTGAAGTTGATCATAAAGCCGTTACCCATGGGCAGGATGTTGGCTACCCGGCCGGGCAGCGCCTGGATGCCCATCGCCGCCGCATGAGCGGAGAACTGGCGCAGCATCTCCTCGCCGGTCACACCGGGCATGCCCAGGTAGTTGTCCACCTGCTCGGCCTTGGCCAGAAAGCCAGGCGCTGCGCCCAGAACCTGAACGGTCTTGCCGCGCTGATGCAGATTGATGGCCGCCGAAAGCCCGGCGGGGCCGCCGCCGATCACGGCGCAGTCGAATCGATCCATGAAGATCCTCCCTTGTGTGTGAAAACCGCTTTGCCCGCAGGCATCCAGAAGGATCACACAACAGGCCGGGCGGTGATTGTTTTTTCTTTATTATACCCGATTTCACACAAAGGGAAAAGGAATCTGGTCACAGACGGCGCTCAGGGTGGGTGTGCATATTTTTTGCGGGTAGCGGCTCCGCCCCGCAGATGGCGTTCCGCCTTGTTCCGTTCCAGTACCACCTGCGCCCGGCGGAACAGCTCCGGGTCCAGATGGCGCAAACGAGTCGTCACGTCCTTGTGGACGGTACTTTTTGAGATGCCGAAGCGGTCGGCCGCGGCGCGCACCGTGGCGCCGGTGCAGGCGATGTATTCGCCCAGCAGCACAGCCCGCTCCTCCGGGTTGCCTTTCATAACTGCGCATCCCCCCCACACATGAGTTTTATTTCATGTGTATGCGGGCGCGAAACGCGCTATGCGGGCAAACAAAATCCCCTGGAAGAGGTTGTCTTCCAGGGGATAAAGTGGAATTATTCTGGCTTGACCGGCCGCAGCATGCGGGTGGCGTTCAGCACAGCCAGCACCATCACGCCCACATCCGCGAACACCGCCCACCACATGTTGGCGATGCCCACCGCGCCCAGCAGCAGGCACAAAAACTTCACTGCTAGGGCAAACACGATGTTCTGGTACACGATGCGGCGGCACTTGCGGGCGATGCGCAAAGCCAGCGGCAGCTTGGCGGGGTCGTCGTCCATCAGAACCACGTCCGCCGCTTCAATGGCCGCGTCGGAACCCAGGCTGCCCATGGCGATGCCCACATCCGCCCGGCGCAGCACCGGCGCGTCGTTGATGCCGTCGCCCACAAAGGCCAGGGTGGTGTTCGGAGCTTTGGCGTTCAGCAGCTGCTCCAGCTTTTCCACCTTGTCGCCGGGCAGCAGCTGAGCGTGGTAGTCGTCCAGGCCGAGGCGCTGAGCCACCTGATGAGCGGCGGCCTTGGCGTCGCCGGTAAGCATCACGGTGCGGATGCCCTGCCGCTTCAGGCTTTGGATGGCCTGGGCAGAGGTGGGCTTCTCCACATCGCTGATCTGCAAAAAGCCTGCGTAGGCACCATTGATGGCCAGATACACCACGGTAGCGCCCTCGGCGGGCTTGCTGCTCTGAGGGATCTGCACGCCCTGCTGCTCCATCAGACGGGCGTTGCCGGCGGCAACCGGTACACCGTCCACCTGGGCGGTAAGGCCGTGACCGGCTTCCTCATGTACCTGCCGGGTGCGGCCGGAATCCAGCGGCTTGCCCCAGGCGGCCCGCAGGCTCTGGGCGATGGGATGGCTGGACCAGCTCTCGGCCAGAGCGGCGGTCTCCAGCAGGGTGTCCTCGGTGAAGCCCTCGGCGGGGAACACGCCGGTCACCTGGAACACGCCCTGGGTCAGGGTGCCGGTCTTGTCGAACACGATGGTCTTCACCTGGGCCAGGGCCTCCAGATAGTTGCCGCCCTTGATCAGGATGCCGCTGCGGGAAGCGCCGCCGATGCCGCCGAAGAAGGTGAGGGGGATGCTGATGACCAGCGCGCAGGGGCAGCTGATGACCAGGAAGGTGAGCGCGCGGCTCACCCAGACGCCCCACTGGCCGGTGAACAGGCTGGGCAGGATGGCCAGCGCCGCCGCGCCGATGCAGACGGCGGGAGTATAGTAGCGGGCGAACTTGGTGATGAAGTTTTCCGCCTTGGCCTTTTTCAGGCTGGAGTTCTCCACCAGCTCCAGAATGCGGGCCACGGTGGACTGGCCGAAGGGCTTGGATACCTTCACCCGCAGCACTTCGTCCTGGTTCACGCAGCCGGAGATCACATCGTCCCCGGGGCTTACCCGACGGGGGCGGCTCTCGCCGGTGAGGGCGCTGGTGTTGATGGTGCCGCTGCCCTCCAGCACAACGCCGTCCAGGGGGATTTTTTCGCCGGGGCGGATCAGGATCACGTCGCCCACGGCCACGGTGTCCGGGTCCACCTGCTGCACGCCTTCACCGGTCTCCAGGTTGGCGTAATCGGGGCGGATGTCCATCAGGGCGGCGATGTTTTTCCGGCTCTTGCCCACCGCGTAGCTCTGGAACAGCTCGCCGATCTGGTAGAACAGCATAACGGCGGCGGCCTCCCGGTACTCCTGCAGGGCCAGCGCGCCCACGGTGGCGATGGCCATGAGGAAGTTCTCGTCGAAGATCTCGCCCTGCACCACGCCCAGGAAGGCCTTGCGCAGCACGTCATAGCCGATGATCAGATAGGGGATGAGATACAGCGCCAACTGTGCGTACCAGGGCAGGGGCACAAAAGCGCAGAGCACCCAAACCGCCGCCAGCGTCGCAATGGAAATCAGGATACGGCGCAGCATGCGGGTCTGTTTTCTTGTCATAGGTAACACCTCAAGCAGGGCCGAAGGCCCGTTTTGCCGGGGGATAGCCCCGGTTCAGAAATCGATGGCGAAATCCGGGTCGATGCGGCGGCCGGCCTTGGCCACCTCCTTCAGGATGCGGGCAAAGTCTGCCTCCTCCGCGTCGATGACCAGCTTCTGGGCCATAAAGCTGACGGCGGCGCTCTTCACGCCGGGAATCTGGGCCACGGCGGCTTCCACCTTGGCGGCGCAGTTGGCACAATCCACGTCGATGCTGAATTTCTTTTGCATGATTCAAAACTCCTTTGCAGTGTATGTTATTTCATAATAAGGAAGAAGGGTCATTCCTCCACATGCTCGGCGCCCATGGAAAGCATAGACCGCACGTGATCGTCGTCCAGTGAGTAATAAACGGCCTTGCCCTCCCGGCGGAACTTGACCAGCTTGGACTGCTTCAGAATCCGCAGCTGGTGGCTCACCGCCGACTGGGAAAGCCCCAGAACCTGGGCGATGTCGCCCACGCACAGCTCGCTTTCAAACAGGGCGAACAGCACCTTGATGCGGGTGGAGTCGCCGAAGACCTTGAACAGCTCGGCCAGATCGTAGAGAAACTCATCGTCCGGCAGGTTGGCGCGCACCTTTTCCACCGCGTCCGGGTGAAGGGGCGCGGATTCCACGGCAGGATTTGCCTTGTGCTCCGCCGGATGCTCGTGGGGAGTCATATAAAATCACCTCACATATGAATAAGTGTTCATGTGTTGGTTTTATTATAGCACGCAGTTAGTCGGCTGTCAAGCAAATAGCAAACAAAAACCATCCATTCGGGAACCCAAAAGGGCGAATGGATGGTTTTGTAAAAAGGCATCCACATTACCACCAGCGCGGGAAACAGAAGTGTGCTGCCGAGGAAGAAATACCAGCGATCCAGCGTGATGGGCTGCTGCTCTGCGGGGGCGGCGGAGAAGGCTGCCAGCAGACAGACCGGGACGATCAGCATGGGGGTGGTGATGCTGAAAAAGGCCTGCACCGCATAGCCGATCAGAGCAGTGGCGAGGAAGGGAACGCGGCGGAATGCATTGCGGATGTGAGTGAACAAAAAGCCGCACCAGCAGACAAGACCCAGCAATCCGCCGCAAAGCAGATGCTGCAGGTATTCGTTGTGGGCGGAATCAAAGGTATCGCCGTTCAGTGCGATCAGCGCCTGTGTGTAATAGGGGTTCAGCAGGGCATCTACGCCATCCGCACCAACGCCCACCAGCTTTTGCAGCAGCGGAAGCTTTGCATAGCGCCGGACCAGCACGTCCCATACATCCCAGCGATTGGAGCCCCAGCCGGAGCGCAGCCAGAAGAAGGAATCCAAAGGGCCCAGAGAAAGGCCGAACAGGTTACGCACCAAAAAGCCGCACAGAAGTAGAAGAAGCAAGCCGCCGAACAGCAAGCGAGCCGGCTTGCAGGGCGTTTTTTTCAGACGCGGGCTGATAAAAAACAGAAAAAGCAGCAGTGCGCCGATGGGGAGACAGACAAAAGGCTTTACGAGCACGGCGGAAACGGTTCGAAGCGGCATTCGCAGAGGGAAAAAGTTCAGGAAGATTTCGGTGAGAAAGGCCACGGCGCAAAAGATGGCGCCGATCGCAAACAGGAGCCGTGCGCCATGCCAGGTCAGCCGGCGGTCACAGAAAACAACCGCCAGCATCACCGCCAGCGAAAGCCAGGCGGCATCGGTGCTGGCCATCAGCAGCCCGGTCAGAAGCACCACACAGCAAAGTACCACCCCTGCCCGGCTGCGTCCGCTGCGTGCGTGAAATGCGGTTTGAACCGCCAAAGGCAGACACAGGCATAAATAGGCTGCAAAGAAGTTCAGATTGCCGATCGTGCTCAGATACAAAGAGCCGTTGTCGGGGAGCAGGCTGTAGTAAGTGCCCAGAGGGTCCAGTCCCCAGGCGTTCAGAATGCCCAACAGAGCAATCAGACAGGAGCAGCCGGTAAACAGACGGCAGAGTCCCTGATACAGCCCGGCGGGACAAAAAAGCCGGGTGAGCAGGTAACAAGCGGTGCAGCAGGCGAACAAGGCCAGGCCGTTTCTGCGCCCGGTCAGGCCCCAAAGGGAGGCGAAGCGGTTCTCGCTGAACAGCCACGCAAGCAGGTAGCTTGCGCACCAGGCGGGCAGCCAGAGCATGCCCGGGCTGACGCGGCCCGGCAGGGGGCGGAATGCACGGAGATCAGTCAGCGCGCTGATCGCAAGGCCCAGAAGCCCCAGCAGAACGAATGCCGTAAGCAACGCGAATTTCGCGTGGATCAGATCCATATAGGTGTTTCGGAGATAAAGAGGGAGCCACAGACAAAGCCCGAACACCCAGATGGCCGCCCAGCGGGAAGCGGGCGAATGCCGAGCCGGAGGCAAGGCGGAAAATTGCACGGTATAACACGTCCTGTTCCATTCAAACTGAATCCATTATAGAATACAACGGCACAGATGGCAATCGGGGCAAACAAAAAGCCTTGCCGGAGCACAGGGCCAGCCGGCAAGGCGTGAAACAGCGGATTTAAAAAAGACCGGGAACAGAGCGGTTTCGGATTCGGCTGCGCAGGTCCAGCACCTTTTGCTCAATGGCCTGGATGGTGGCCTCGAAGGCCTCATCCGGCTGACCGGTGGGGTCTTCCAGCCCCCAGTCCTCCCGGTGGCGGCAGGGCAGGGTGGGGCAGCTCACGTTGCAGCCCATGGTCACCACGATGTCTACCGGAGGCAGCTCGGCCAGCAGCTTGCTGCGCTGAGTCTCTTCCATATCGATGCCGTGCAGCTGCTTCATCAGGCGCACGGCATCCTGATTGATGCGGGGCTTGGTCTGGGTACCTGCAGAATAACTCTCGAAGGCGTCGGCTGCAAGCTTTTTGCCCAGAGCCTCGGCGATCTGGCTGCGGCAGGAGTTGTGCACGCAGACAAAGGCCACGCGAATCGTATGGTCCATGGCTTACTCCATTCCTTTCCGGATCAGGTCCTTGACCTCATCCTTGCCGGGCACCCGGCCGTAGCACACCACCTTGCCGTTGACCACCAGGGCAGGAGTGGTCATCACGCCGTAGGCAGCGATCTGGGAAAAATCAGTGATGTGGTCCACCTCGGGGGTAAGGCCCAACTCGGTCATGGCAGCCTTGGCGGCTTCCTCCAGCTGGTTGCACTTGGCGCAGCCGCCGCCCAGTACCTTGACCATCCGGCCGGTGTCGCCGCTTTCCACAGGAGCAGCGCAGCCGGTGCCGCAGCCGCAGGAAGCCTGCGGAGCGTCACTTTTCTTCTTGAAAAACAAACCCATTGTAATAACCTCCTCTGATTAAACAAAAAGGAATTGAATTGCGTTGAAAAAGTAGCCCACCAGGATGATACCGATGGTGCAGATGGCCACAAACAGGGCCAGCAGGCGGGGCTTGATGGCCTTGCGCAGCATAATCATGGAGGGCAGCGACAGGGTGGTGACCGCCATCATAAAGCTGAGGATGGTACCCAGCTGCGCGCCTTTGGAAAGCAAAGCTTCAGCCACCGGAATGGTACCGAAGATGTCCGCGTACATGGGAACACCCACCAGAACCGCCAGAATCACGCCGAAGGGGTTGCTGCTGCCCAGAACGGTCTCCACCCAGGCCTCGGGAATCCAGTTGTGAATGATGGCTCCAATGCCCACGCCCACCAGAATGTAGGGGAAAACCTTTTGGAAGGTGCCCAGCATCTGCTCCTTGGCATAGGTCAGGCGGTCTTTGCGGGTCAGAGTGGGGGCCTGAATGTCCACACTGCCCGCCTTGAGGATGAAGTCCTCCACATGGTGCTCCATGTGCAGCGCCTCGATCAGGCTGCCGCCCGCCACCGCGATGACCAGGCCCATGATCACATAGGTCACGGCCACCTTGGCGCCAAAGATGCTGGCAAGCAGAATCAGGCTGCCCAGGTCCACCATGGGGGAAGAAATCAGAAAGGAGAAGGTGACACCCAGGGGAAGACCCGCGCTGGTGAAGCCCATGAACAGGGGGATGGAGGAGCAGGAGCAGAAGGGGGTGACGGTGCCCAGAAGAGCGGCGATGCAGTTGGCTCCCAGGCCGTGGAAACGACCGATGATTTTTTTGCTGCGCTCGGGCGGGAAGTAGCTTTGAATGTAGGAGATAAGGAAGATCAGCGCACACAGCAGGATGGTGATCTTAATTACATCGTACAAAAAGAATTGCAGGCTGCCGCCCAGCCGGGAGGCGGTGTCCAACCCAAGCGCGCTGAGAAGGGAACCGATGGCGCTGTTCAGCCATTTCATGCCCAAGATCTGGTCCTGGAGAAAAGTCCAGATCATTGGCAGCACGCCTCCTTGCATTCACAGTTTTTGCCCAGACCGCCCAGAAAGGACTGCAGAGCCTCCAGAGTCTCCCGGTTCAGGGAATAATGGGACCATTTGCCCTCCTTGCGGGCATTGACCAGACCGCACTCGCACAGAATCTTCATGTGATGGGAAAGGGTGGGCTGGGTAAACTGGAACTGTTCCAGCAGCTTGCAGCCACACTTTTCGCCATCGGAAAGCATCTGAACGATCTGCAGCCGGTTGGTATCGCCAAGGGCCTTGCAGAGCAGGGCAACATCGGCAGCGACCATGTAAATCACCTCGCATAGAAATTTGTCTATGTGAGAGTATACTGCATAGATAGATAGATGTCAATATGAGAAATGCAAAAGGAGCAGAAAAAATAAAAAAGCCCGGCGGGCAGGAAAGAACCTGCCGCCGGGGAGTTTTGAGTGAATAGTGAAAAGTGAAGAGTGAAGAAGTAAGGTGTGCCGCAAAGCGGCACGGATTTGAATGGACCGGGTCCAGCGGCTTGCGTATCGCACCCCGGTGCCCGGTCGGGTCCGCCAAAAAGGCAGCTGGAGGCTTTTGATGAGAAAAGCCCTATGCGTACCGGCTTGCATATCGTACCCCAATGGCCGGTCGAGTCCGCCAAAGGCAGCTGGCGAATCTTGTTGAGGAAAACTCGGTGCGTACCGACTTGCGTATCGTACCCCAATGGCCGGTCGAGTCCGCTAAAAAAGGCAGCCGGAGGTTTTTGCTGAGGAAAGCCCGGTGCGTACCGGCTTGCGTGCTCCACCCCAATCAACGGTCGAGTCCGATAAATCAATCTTCGTCCAGTTTGAGGACGGCGGTGAAGGCCTCGCTGGGCAGTTCTACGCTGCCGAGCTGACGCATCTTCTTTTTGCCTTCCTTCTGCTTTTCCAGCAGCTTTTTCTTACGGGTGATGTCGCCGCCGTAGCACTTGGCCAGCACGTCCTTGCGCATGGCCTTTACGGTCTCGCGGGCAATGACCTTGCCACCAATAGCCGCCTGAATGGGAATCTCGAACATCTGACGGGGAATGTTTTCCTTCAAACGCTCCGCCAGACGACGGCCCTTGGCATAAGCCTTGTCCGCATGTACGATCATGGACAGGGCGTCCACCATGTCGCCGTTGAGCAGCATGTCCAGTTTCACCAGCTTGGACTCCTTGAAGCCCTTCATCTCGTAATCGTAGCTGGCGTAACCGCGGCTGCGGCTCTTGATGGCGTCGAAGAAATCGTAAACGATCTCGCCCAGAGGCAGCTCGTAGTGCAGGTCCACACGGGTCGCGTCCAGATACTTCATGTCGATCATGGTACCGCGCCGATCCTGGCACAGATCCATCAGGCTGCCCACATACTCGCTGGGGGTGTAGATGTGCGCATCCACAACCGGCTCCTCCTGCTTGGCGATCCGGCCCGGATCGGGGTAGTCGGAGGGGTTCTCGATCACCTTCACCTCGCCATCGGTCATGGTGATGCGATATTCTACGCTGGGCGCGGTGGTGATCAGGTCCAGATCAAACTCGCGCTCCAGACGCTGGGTGATGATGTCCAGATGCAGAAGACCCAGGAAACCGCAGCGGAAGCCAAAGCCCAGCGCCACACTGGTCTCCGGCTCAAAGCTCAGGGACGCGTCGTTCAGCTGCAGCTTCTCCAGCGCGTCCTTCAGGTCCGGGTACTGGGAACCGTCGACCGGGTAGATACCGCAGAAAACCATGGGGGTCACCTTGCGGTAGCCGGGCAGCGGTTCCGGGGTGGGGTTGGATACCAGGGTCACGGTATCGCCCACACGGGTATCCTGTACAGTCTTGATGCTGGCGGTCAGATAACCTACCTCGCCCGCCTGCAGCTTGTCGCAGGGGGTCAGGCTGGTGGCGCCCATCCGGCCCACCTCCACCAGGGTGAATTCCGCGCCGGTGGCCATCATGCGCACGGTGTCGCCCGCCTTCGCGGTTCCGTCAAATACGCGGATGTATACGATTACGCCCTTGTAGCTGTCGTAAACGCTGTCGAAGATCAGGGCCTTCAGAGGGGCGTTCTCGTCGCCGGTGGGGGCGGGAATGTCCTGAATCACCTGCTCCAGGGTATCCTCGATGCCGATGCCCATCTTGGCCGATACCCGGGGCGCGTCCAGGCAGGGCAGACCGATCACATCCTCCACTTCCTGAGCCACACGGTCCGGCTCAGCGCTGGGCAGGTCGATCTTGTTCAGAATCGGCACCAGCTCCAGGTCGTGCTCCAGAGCCATGTAGGTGTTGGCCAGGGTCTGGGCCTCCACGCCCTGGCTGGAGTCCACCACCAGGATCGCGCCCTCGCAGGCGGCCAGGCTGCGGCTCACCTCGTAGCCAAAGTCCACGTGACCCGGGGTGTCGATCAGGTTGAACTCGTAATCCTTGCCGTCACGGGCCTTGTAGTTCAGGGTCACCGCGCGGGCCTTGATGGTAATGCCGCGCTCCCGCTCCAGGTCCATGTTGTCCAGCAGCTGGTCCTCCATCTGGCGCTCGTCCACACTGTGGGTCTTTTCCAGAATGCGGTCGGCCAGGGTGCTCTTGCCATGGTCAATGTGGGCAATGATGCAGAAATTGCGGATGTTATCTCTTGCCAAAAACGTCTCCTCCTATATTTTAAACTTTATTGAAATGTGCCTTGCTCTTCGCTGCGGGGCGCGGCCAGCAGGGCGGCCCCGAACAGCAGCAGGCAGCAGGAATAACAAAACGGATAGCGGGCGTTGGCCTCCCACAGGGTGAGGAACACCAGGTTGCCCAGCAGGCAGATCGTGCAGAAGAACAGGCCATGATCGCCGATGCGGCGGCGGTTTAAAAGCCCGCGTACCGCGGCCGCAAAGCCGGATGCCCAGAGCAGCCAGTAAACTGCCTGGCCGAAATCCGCGGTCAGGCCCGCGTGTGTGCCGTCCACACAGAACCATTCGTGCAGCCAGGTGCGCTGCACAGGTGCCAGGTGTACCATCTGGGGTGCGGTGTACAGCCCGTCCGCCCAGTCGGTCTCCGCCTTGGTGAAAAACAGCCAGGCCAGGCTCTGCGGGCTGGAAAGCAGATGCTCCAGGTTGGTCCGGATGCGGGCCAGGTTCGCGGCCTTTTTCTCCTCAATGGTGGAGTAGCGGCCGGTGTAGGCAAAGCTTTCGTTGTTGAAGGCGCCGTCGTTTTCCAGTCCCATCATGATCCAGTGGGTGGTGGGGGTGTGCATGGAATCATACAGGGAAAGATTCAGCAGCCCGCAGTTCCACTTGTAGGTGTTGAAGCCGAAAATCACCGCCGCACTGCCCAGGCAGAACAGCAGCAAAGCAGCCAGCGCACTGCGCCAGGCGCGGCGCAAACCGGCCCAGAACCCGGGCCGTAATGCCAGATACACACCAAAGGCCGGGTAGAGCAGCAGAGCGTTGCCCTTCATCAGAAAAGCAGCTCCTGCCAGAATGCCAAGACCGGCGCAGCCCAGCAGCCGGGCCCTTCGGGAAAGATGACCCCAGCGGTTTTCCAGAGCCAGAAAGGCCCACAGGCTGCCCGCCACCAGCGGCGCGGCCATGGTGTCGGTGTAAACAAAAGCAGTGAAGATGTAGTAGGGCAGGAAGATAAGGCAGAGCACAAGCGCCGCCGCCTTGCCCCGGCGGCCCCACAGAAGCCCCGCCGCACCGCATACGCACACCGCCGCGATGAACAGACACAGAGCATTCAGCCCCATGGCCCAGGCCGGGCCGGTGGCTCCGGTGAGCAGATACACCGGCCGGTACATCCAGTACAGCACGAACATGCAGAAAACATTGGTGTCTACACTGGCAAAGTAATCATTGTATAATGCCGGTACGGTACCCTGCGCCAGCTCGGTGGCGGTGCGCAGCACCGCCTCGGTGTCAAAGGGGGAGATGGTCAGGTCCTGCAACAGCAGAAAACCGCTGCCCAGCTGCAGCACCAGCAACAGCGCCAGACCGCCGCCGAACACTGCTCGCCAGCGGCCGGGGCTGAGTCGGTCCACCAGAGGCAGAAAGCGGCGCAGTGCAAAGGCACCCAGCGCCAGCAGCGCACAGAACGCCACCCTGCAGACACTCAGGTCCAGATGACCGCGCAGCCCGATCACCAGAAATATGCAGGCGAAGGCGGCCAGAAACAGCAGGCACACCGCCCGGCGCAGCCCGGCCTGAATGTTCGGCCCGGTCACCGGTTGCCCTCCGCAATGCGGTAGCCCATGCCCTTCAGAAGGTGCAGGGCGTTTTCGTGGTCCGCCGGGTCACCGGCGGCGCACAGGTCCGACCGCACCGTGATATCCGCGTTCAAAAAGGCCGAGTGCAGCACAATGGCGTTGCTCACCACGCAGATGTTGGTGACCACGCCGCAGACCTCGATCTCCTCCGGTTCGCCGCCGCACAGCGCCCGCACCGCGGCAGGCAGGCCCTCGGCACCGAAGGTGGGCTTGTCCAGAAAAGCCACGCCCGGCAGCACGGTCTGCTCGTATTCCGCCAGCCGGCCATAGAGATGCCAGCCCTCGCTGCCCTTCAGACAGTGGGGAAGGGGCAGAAAGCGCCCTTCCCGGCTGGTCAGATATTCCGCGCCGTGGGTGTCGCGGGTGAACAGTACCTGCCAGCCATCGGCCAGGGCCTGCTTCACCCGCTCTGCCAGCGGAGCTTCCAGGGCGCGGGCAGCGTCAAAGCCCAGCGCGCCGGAAACAAAATCCACCTGATAGTCCACAACACACAAAAGCTTGCTCATATAGCGGGCACATCCTTTCGTTTTCACAGCTGCTTTTTTACATCTGTTTCAGATAATCTGCAATGGCCACACACCGGCCCTCCCGCAGGTAGACCCGGGGAACGCGCAGCGCCAGACCGCACATGATCTCGTAGGGAATGCTGCCGACCTTGTTGGCCACGTCGTTCAGGCTGTCGGCACCGGGGCCGCCGAATACAACGGCCTCGTCGCCCTCCTGCACGTCGTCCAGACCGGTCACGTCCACCATCATCTGGTCCATGCAGACCCGGCCCAGTACCGGTGCGGAGTGCCCGCCGATGGAGCAGACGCCCTTGCCGGAAAGCAGGCGGGGATAGCCGTCCGCATAGCCCACGCAGAGGGTGGCCACCTTGCGGGGCGCGTTGGCGGTGAACTGCAGACCGTAGCTGAGAGCCTGACCGGGCAGCAGCTCTTTCACCTGGCTCACCACGGTCTTTAAGGTAAGCACCGGGCGCAGGCCGTCCAGATGAACCTCGTCGCTGGGGTCACAGCCGTAGAGCACGATGCCCGGCCGCACCAGATCCATGCCCCATTCCGGATGCTCCACCAGAGCGGCGGAGTTGCAGCAGTGCACGGTGCGCAGCTTGTGGCCCCGGGCCTCCAGACTCTCTTTCACCTGCACAAACAGGCTGTGCTGGCGGTTGGTGTATTCCACATCCGCTGCCGCGTGGCTGTCCGCCACTGCGAAATGCTGGAACATGCCGGTGATCTCCAGCCCCTCCAGACCGAAACAGGCCTCCAGCTGGTCCAGACAAGCGGGGATATCCTCCTCGCAGCGGGCAATGAAGCCCAGCCGGCCCATGCCGGTGTCGATCTTCAGATGGCAGCGCACCCGGGCGCCAGCCTCCAGCGCCGCGCTGCTCAGGGCCTGGGCGTATTCCGGGCTGAATACTGCCTGGGTCAGCCGGTGGCAGGCCAGGGTGGCCGCACAGGCCGGGTCAGTGTGACCCAGAATCAAAATCTCGCCGGTCACGCCGCCGCTGCGCAGGTGCAATGCCTCGGCCAGGCAGCTCACCGCAAACCACTTGGCACCCGCGTCCGCCAGCGTGCGGCAGACGATGCCGTCGCCGTGGCCGTAAGCTCCGGCCTTGACCACCGCGCACACGGCAGCGGACCCGGCATGCTGCTGCAGCAGCCGGAAGTTATGGGCCAGTGCGTCCAGATCCACCTCGGCCCAGCAATGCTTTTCGAAATTCAAACCAAAACACCTCGATGTTATCGTGTTGAAAGGGGCTGAATGCCGTCAGCCCTTGGCCACAGGGGCCCAGCCGTCCAGGTCCGCGCCCTGCATGGCCCCCAGCATCTTCTGGCGGAAGGCCTTGTCCTTGCGGCACATGGCGGCCACGTATTCCTTCATCTCCTGGCGGCGGGTGGCGCCATCCGCCGGGCAGGCGCTTTTTACAATTGGAAGCTCCTCGTGCTTCACTGCACGGCGCACGTCGCTCTCGGTGGCAAGGATCATGGGCCGGATCATGGTCAGGTCCTTGCGGGAGAGATAGGTCACCGGAGAGAAGCAGCCCAGCCGTCCCTCGCCCCAAAGATTCATGTAAAAGGTCTCGATGGCGTCGTCCAGATGGTGGCCCAGCGCCACCTTGTTGCAGCCCAGCTCCTTGGCGGTGTCGTGCAAAAGGCCACGGCGCATCTTGGCGCAGAGGGCGCAGGGGTTGGGTTCCTTGCGTACATCAAACACGATGGCCCCGATGTTGGACCGCCGGATCTCGAAGGGCACCTCCAGCTTGGCGAAGAGCTCCTCCAGAGGTGCGTAATCGGTGGACTTGCCGCTGAACTGAGGGTCCAGGCTCACCGCTATCACCTCGAAGGGGATTTTCATGTAACGGCGCAGATGGGCCAGACCCACGGTGAGGGCCACACTGTCCTTGCCGCCGGAAACGCCCACGCAGATCCGGTCGCCGGGCTCGATCATTTTGTATTCTTGAATGGCTTTGCGCATCAGGCCTTCCAGCCGCTGCATGGCAGTACCACCTTTCGCTTTGTATTATATATAGTATTATAAAAGAAAGGCTATGCCGCCGGCAAAAAGCCTACCCTATATTATAGCATGCCTTGCCGGTTTGCGAACAAAAAATCCTTCTTTTTGCCGGGCAAAAAAGCGGAAATCCACGGGCGGACTCGGGCGTTCTGCGACCGGCTGCGGCCATTATACCATGCGGCGGGCAGCTTGCACAAACTTTTGCAAAACTTTTTGAAAAAATCGAATTTGAGAAAACGAGAGAAAACAAGAGCAAGAGAGAGAATAAAAGAGTTTGACCAGATTAAATTAAAAATATCGAAAAAAGTGCTTGACGCGGCGGGCAAAGTAAGATATAATCACTCTTGCGTCAAAGTGCGCTTTCAATGGAATGTTTCCCGCGCCCACCGGCGCGACTGTTCAAAACAAATTCAGGAGGAAAATCGACATGAGCACTACTCTCGCTAAACCCGCCCAGATCGAGCGCAAGTGGTATGTGATCGACGCCGCGGGCAAGCCCCTCGGCCGCGTTGCTGCCCAGGCTGCTGTTCTGCTGCGTGGCAAGAACAAGGTTACCTTTACCCCCAACGTGGACTGCGGCGATCACGTAATCGTGATCAACTGCGACCAGGCTGTTCTGACCGGCAAGAAGCTGGAGAAGAAGTACTACCGTACTCACTCCGGTTGGATCGGCGGCCTGAAGGAGATCCAGTACAAGACCCTGATGGCGGAGAACTCCGACAAGGCTATGTACGTTGCCATTAAGGGCATGATCCCCTCCAACACCCTGGGTGCCAAGGCCATGACCCGTCTGCGCTGCTACAAGGGCGCTCAGCACGAGCAGGCTGCCCAGAAGCCCGAAGTTTACGAGTTTTAATAGGAGGCAATAGAGTATGTACGAGACTAAACCTTACTTCTACGGCACCGGTCGTCGTAAGAATTCCGTTGCCCGTGTTCGCGTTTACAACGGTACCGGCAAGATCACCATCAACGGCCGCGATATCGATGATTACTTCGGCCTGGAGACCCTGAAGCTGATCGTTCGTCAGCCTCTGGCTGTGGCTGAGGTCGAAGGCAAGTTCGACCTGGTCGTTCGCGTTGGCGGCGGCGGTGTTTCCGGTCAGGCTGGCGCTATCCGTCACGGCCTGGCTCGCGCCCTGCTGCAGTACGACGAGAACCTGCGCCCCGCTCTGAAGAAGGCTGGCTTCCTGACCCGCGATCCTCGTATGAAGGAACGTAAGAAGTACGGCCTGAAGGCTGCCCGTCGCGCACCCCAGTTCAGCAAGCGCTAATCGTTATCAGAAACCTTCAAAAGCCCTGGAAATCCGAGGATTTCCAGGGCTTTCTTTTTGTGCTTAATTGGAATAAATTGGAAAATAAAAGCGACTTGTAACCCATTTCTTGTGGGCTACAAGCTGGGTAAGCGCCCGAAAATGAGTGGAATTGGTTACCCAATAGGATAACTGGAAACGGATTTTGACGTTTGAGACCATACTTTTTTGCTTTGTTTTTGAAGCTTGTGTGAGCAGAAATACAGGAAACGAAATGCTGCACATATTGCCAGTCTTTTGTCTGCTCTGCATAAAAGGGAAAATGGTGTTTTGTGCAAGCAGCTAAAGAAAAAATATGCATGTTAATAAATCTGCAAAGCGGCTTGTTTTTGCAGAGGCGCTGTAGTAGGATAAGTATAAATAACACATGTTATTTAACCGGGAAAGGAGGGAGCAGCGATGCCGCCGCAAAAACGCATTTTCCAACAGGATATTCTGCAGGCCGCCGCCGAGCTGGTGGCCCAGCAGGGGCCGCAGGCGCTTTCGGTGCGCAGTCTGGCCCGGGCCATGGGCTGCTCCACCCAGCCCATCTACTCCGCCTTCGAGAGCATGGACGCCCTGCACACGGCCCTCATCGACTATGTACGGGAGCATTATCTGCGGGCGCAGGCCAGCAGCTACAAGCAGGTGGCGCTGTCCTTTTTGAACTTCGCCCGCAGCCAGAAGAACCTGTTCCGGCTGGTCTATCTGCGCCAGCGTCCGGCGGTGGAGACCCTGTTCGAGGACCCCAACGCGGAGGAGACCATCCGCCAGCTGCAGGCCAGCCTGGAGCTGAGCCGGGAAAAGGCCACCGAGCTGCACCGGCGCATGGTTTATTACTGCTATTCCATGGCGGTCATGATGGCCACCGGCTACCTGGAATTCTCGGAGGAGGAGATCGACCGGGAGCTCACCGAGGATTACCGCATCGTATTAACTTACTACAAGCAGGTGAAAAGCGAAGAGGAGCTGCAGCACTGGCTGTACCGGTCGCGGAACCTGTTGGGATAAACCAAAGGAGGAACACTATGGCAACAAATGCAAACAAGGCCTATGACGTGGTGGTCATCGGCGCAGGCAACGGCGGCCTGGTGGCAGCCATTCGGGTGCTGCAGGCGGGCTATTCCTGCCTGCTGCTGGAAAAGCACAACCTGCCCGGCGGCTTTGCCACCAGCTTCAAGCGAGGCCGCTTCGAGTTCGAGGCCAGCCTGCACGAGCTGAACGACTTCGGCTCCGCCGAAGACCCCGGCGACATCCGCACCCTCTTCCGCAGCTTGGGCGTGGAGGACAAGATCGACTGGGTGCGCATCCCGGAAGCCTACCACCTGATCACCACCGATAAAAAATACGACTGCGTAATGCCCTTCGGCATCCAGGCCTTCATCGACAAGATGGAGGAATACTGCCCCGGCAGCCGCAAGTCCATGACCGAGTTCTTCGAGCTGTGCAACGAGGTACGGGACGCCCAGACCTACTCCAACTCGGTGAACGGCAACACCGACTCCGAGTACATGAAGAAGAACTTCCCCAACTTCATCAAGGCGGGCAGCTACTCGGTGAACCAGGTGCTGGACGCGCTGAAAATGCCCGAAAAGGCCAAGGACATCCTGAACGCCTATTGGTGCTACCTGGGCGTGGACTGCGACCGCATGAGCTTTTTGCATTACGGCTCCATGGTCATCCGCTACATCACCCGGGATGCCTGGATGCCCAAGATGCGCTCCCACGAGATCAGTCTGGCAATGGATGCCCGCATCCGGGAGCTGGGCGGCGACATCTGGTACCAGTCCGAGGCCGAGACCATTCTGGCGGACGACGCGGGCCACATCCGGGGCGTGAAGCTGACCGACGGCAAGGTGATCGAGACCCGCCACGTGATCGCCAACTGCTCGCCCCACCTGGTCTTCGGTAAGATGCTGGAGAAGAAGGCGGTCACCGAGCAGATGGTGCGCGCCACCAACAGCCGTACCTTCGCGGGCCGCGGCTTCACTCTGTTCCTGGGTCTGAACCGCTCGGCCGAGGAGCTGGGCATCACCAGCCACAACTACTTTATCTACGACACCGCCGACACCGTGAAGCAGTACGATATGATGCGCAAGGTGAGCACCAACCACGTGCAGGCCACCGTGTGTCTGAACAACGCCTACCCGGAATGCTCCCCCGAGGGCACCTGCATGATGTACTTCACCACCATGTTCATGTCCGACGACTGGGGCAACGTGACCGAGGAGGACTACTTCAAGGCCAAGGACCGGGTAGCCGACGATATGATCCGGGTATTCGAGCGGGAGACCGGCTGCAAGATCCGGGATGCCATCGAGGAGATCTGCGTGGCATCGCCCACCACCTACGCCCGCTACTGCGGCCATCCCGAGGGCGTGATCTACGGCTATGAGACCGCCGAGTGGGACAGCCTGATGCCCCGCATGATGATGATGAAGGAGGACGCGCTGATGAGCCCCGGCCTGCGCTTCGCGGGCGGCTACGCCATGCGCTCCAGCGGCTACTCCAGCGCGTATGTGTCGGGCGATCTGTCCGGCCGTCAGACGGTGGGCGATTTGAAGAAGGAGGCGAAGGCGTAATGAATTTCAAGAAACAGCCTTTTGGTTTTATGGATATGCTGCGGTTTAAAAAGCTGGTGCCCAACCGCCGCAAGATGCTGGCGGAAGGCCCCAACACTCCGCTGCCTCAGGAATACCGCACCAATACCCTGGCGAAGAAGCTGCACCCCGGCTACATGCGGGTGGAGCTGACCGCCGCCCGCCCCCTGACCGGCACCATCCGGGAGCTGACCTTCCGCCGGGTGGACGGCGAGGCCTTCCCCTTCTTCCGGGCCGGCCAGTACGCCTCCATTCAGGTGAAGATCGGCGACAGCCTGGTCAGCCGCCCCTATTCCATCGTGTCCAGCCCCCGGCAGGCCCTGGCGGGCGAGCTGGTGCTGGCGGTGGAGAACGCGGGCTTTGTGTCCGGCTATCTGAACGAGAAGGCCCAGGTGGGCGACCGCTTCGTGATGACCGAGCCCTCCGGCGAGTTCCACTACGAGACCCTGCGGGACAGCCGCAGCATCGTGTGCATCGCGGGCGGCAGCGGCATCACCCCATTCATGTCCATGGCCTCCAGCCTGGCCGACGGGGATGAGGACTACCAGATGACCCTGTTCTACGGCGCGCGCACCGCGAACCAGCTGGCCTACCGGGCCGAGCTGGACCAGCTGACCGCCCGCTGCAAGGGGCTGAAGGTGGTCTACGTGCTCAGCGACGAGGAGTGCCCCGGCTGCGAAAAGGGCTTTGTGACCGCCAAGCTGGTGGAACAGTATGCGGACATTGCCGCCAGCACCTTCTTTCTGTGCGGCCCGCAGGCCATGTACGACTTTGTGGAAAAGGAGCTGGCCCCCTACGGCCTGCCGAAAAAGGCGGTCCACCGGGACGCGGGCTGCTGCGGCGACCTGCCGGTGGAGAATCCCGCCAAGTTTACCCTGACCGTACACATGCGGGACGAGGTGTACACCATCCCCGCCATGCAGAACGAGACCCTGCTCACCGCAATGGAGCGGGCGGGCCTGAACGCCCCCAACAAGTGCCGGGCGGGCGGCTGCGGCTTCTGCCACAGCAAGTGGCTGGCCGGTGAATACCATGTGGCTGAAGGCCGGGACGGCCGCCGGGAAGCGGATCGGAAGTTCGGCTTCATCCATCCTTGCGTGACCTACCCGCTGAGCGATATGGAGATCGACGTGCCGGTGGCATACTGAGCAACAAAAGAGGAGGAATCATCCCAATGGATCAGCGTTATGAACCCTTGTTCACCCCCTGGAAAATCGGCAATGTGGAGATGAAAAACCGCATCGTGATGTGCCCCATGGGCGGCACCTCGCTGTTCGGCTGGATGGAACCCAACCACTTCGACAAGGTGGCGGCGGAGTTCTTTCTGAACATCGCCCACAACAACGTGGGCCTGATCATCCCCGGCATCGCCCCTCTGCGGGACCCCATCGGCGGCCGGTGGCTGTATCAGAACCCGGGCATGTTCAAGGAGCTGAAGGCCTACATGGAGCAAATCCATGCCACCGGCGCCAAGCTGTTCGTGCAGCTCACCGCCGGCTTCGGCCGCAGCTTTGCCATCACCGATCATCTGAGCATCCTGCTGCGCAACAAGGCGCTGGGCACCCTGGCCAAGCCCATCGTGGACGCCTCGTTCCTGTGTGCGTCTCCCAGTGAGCTGCCCTCCCGCTGGGCCGAGGATGTGATGTGCCGGCCCATCACCAAAGAGGAGATCCACCAGCTGGTGGAGGCCTTCGCCAAGACCGCCAAGCTGTGCAAGGCGGCGGGCGTGGACGGCGTGGAGGTGCACGCGGTGCATGAGGGCTACCTGATGGACCAGTTCACCCTGCCTTACACCAACCAGCGCACCGATGAATACGGAGGCAGCTTTGAGAACCGCTACCGGTTCGCGGTGGAGACGGTGCAGGCTATCAAAAAGGCCTGCGGCAAGGACTACCCGGTGTCGCTGCGGTATTCGGTGCTAAGCAAGACCAAGGGCCTGTGCAAGGGCGCGGTGCCCGGCGAGGAGTACACCGAGGTGGGCCGTGACATGGCCGAGAGCGAGCGGGCAGCCCGGTACCTGCAGGAGGCCGGCTACGACATGCTCAACGCGGACAACGGCACCTACGATGCCTGGTACTGGGCCCATCCGCCCCAGTACATGCCCCAGAACTGCAACCTGGATGACGTGGCTCACATCCGCAAGTTTGTGGACATCCCGGTGGTCTGCGCCGGACGCATGACCCCGGAGGCAGGCGCGCAGGCCATCGCCGCGGGCCAGATCGACGGCATGGGCGTGGCCCGGCAGTTCCTGGTGGACGGCGCCTGGATCACCAAGCTGAAGGAGGGCAGGGAAGAGGACATCCAGCCCTGCATCTGCTGCCACAACGGCTGCTTCGCCCTGGCCCACTACAAGGGCGTGGCCAACGACGAGGACTTTAACGATGTGCTGCACATGGCCCGCTGTGCGTTGAACCCCACTACCATGCAGGGCCACAAATACGACATCCTGCCCGCCAAGAAGCCCAAGACCATCGCGGTGATCGGCGGCGGCATCGGCGGCATGGAGGCCGCCCGCATCGCCACTCTGCGGGGCCATAAGGTGACCATCTACGAGAAGACCGACCGTCTGGGCGGTGTGTTCATCGCCGCCGCCGCGCCGGACTTCAAGGAGAAGGACAAGGAGCTGATCCAGTGGTACCGCCGCCAGATCGAGCAGCTGAAGATCCCGGTGAAGTTCAACACCAACGTGACCGATCTTGCCCAGCTCAAGGCGGACGAGGTCATCGTGGCCACCGGCGCGGCTGCCCGCAAGCTGCCCATCCCCGGCGCAGACCGGGCCATGGACGCGGTGGACTATCTGGAGGGTAAGCCGGTGGGCCAGCGTGTGGTCATCATCGGCGGCGGCCTGAGCGGCTGCGAGATCGCCTATGACCTGTACCGCAAGGGCAAGACCCCCGTCATCGTGGAGGCCAAGAACGACCTGATGGCGGTGCGTGGCCTGTGCCTGGCCAACTCCTCCTACCTGCGGGACTTCTTTGAGGCCAACCGGGTGGAGGTGCATCTGGAAAGCAGCGTGGAGAAGATCGACGCCAACGGCGTGACCGTGAAGGACAAGAACGGCGCAAGCCAGACCCTGGCAGCGGACGATGTGATCCTGGCCGTGGGCTACACCCCGGCCCCGGCCTTCGCCAAGGGCCGCCACGTGCATGTGATCGGTGATGCCTGCAAGGTGGGCAACCTGCGCACCGTTGTCTGGCAGGCCTGGAAGGTGGCCGAGCGGCTGTAATCAAACCGCATTAGATGAAAACAAAAACGATCCCCTCGGGAATCCGGCAAATCGCCGGCCCCGGGGGGATCGTTTTCTTGTTTTTTCTCATTTCAGAAGCGCGCACAGCGGGCAGTCCGGCGCAAGCAGCGGGAACTCGGTGCGCAGGGCTTCCAGACAATGGGCGTCGCTGCCGGTGAGAAAGGGCAGCGACGGGGGAACAAGCCCGGCGGCAGTCAGTGCCGCGGCCCGGTCCGGGTCCGCCAGCTCCGCCAGCGAAAACTCCGGTTCTTCGGGCCAGAGGCCCAGCACACTGAGAAGGGAATAGCTGTCCCGGTCGATGTGAGCGGGCACCGGAATGCCGCCCAGCTCCCGGCAGAGGCGGGCGGTCTCTTCCAGCGTCAGCCCGGCGGCTGCGGTGAGCAGCTTTTTGGGCTGGTCGATGATCTCGTCGTCCTCGTTCATCACCCATTGCGGGCCCCAGATGTTCGGGTCCCAGTCGAATTCCGGCAGGCTCTCGTACAGGGCGTCGCCCATGGCCAGCGCCGCCTCCACCGTGGGGAAATAGCACAGCAGATGGATCTCCTCGGCGGTGTTGGCCTCCAGCGCGGGCAGCAGCTGTACCCCGTAGGCCTTGCAGCAGATTGCCGCGGCGGGCAGGTTCCGGGCGCTGTTGTGGTCCGCGATGGCGATCACATCGGCCCCGTTCAGAGCACACAGCCCCGCAATGGTGGCGGGGGTCATCTCCCGGTCCGCACAGGGGGAAAGGCAGGAGTGGATGTGCAGGTCGTACCGCATGCCCGGGTTCCTCCCTTCAGATTTTCATAAACGCTCACAGCTGACCCAGCTTGCGGGCCAGCACCAGAGCGGCTTCGTAGGCGGGCAGGTCGGTGGTGAACAGGGCCACCTCCTGCTGGGCGGCCCGCTCCAGCGCGTCCGGCATCCAGACGGCCTCCTGGCACAGCACCACCGCCGCCGCGTCGGCCAGGCTGGCCACCGCTACGGTGTTGATGTTGCCCATCACGGTGAACCAGACCTTGCCCTCGGTGCAGCGGCTCATGGCCCAGCTGAGCAGGTCGCAGCAGAAGCCGCCGGTCACCTCATGCTCAGGCACCGGCCCGGCGGGCACAAAGCCCAGGTTTTCCAGTTCAAGATTGGTCATCGTCCAGGCTCCTTTCCTGCAAAAGCTCTTCCAGACGGCGGCGCATCAGCACGGTGCAGTCCTCGGGCTTTGCCCGGCCGCGCACCACATCCTCGGCCAGGGCCTCGCAGGTGGGCGCGCCGCAGCCGCCGCAGTCCAGCCCCGGCAGCTGGGACAGAATCGTCCGCAGCCGACTGTATTTCTCCATCTGTTCGGCCCGGGTACCCTCCAGCTCCATCACCGGGGCATAGGCAAGGGGCGTGTCCCATCGCATGAAGTCCGGCACCTGGCGGCTGCTCAGGCGGGAGCGGGTCTCCGGCAGGCCACGGCGCAGCTGTTTCATTTTGGCCTTGGCGATGAAGGGGTTTTCCACCTGCAGCACGCCGCCCACACAGCCGCCCGCACAGGCGTTCAGCTCCACAAAGCGCAGGCCGGGCAGCTTTTCGTCTTCAAGATCTTCCAGTACACGAATGACGTTTTCAATGCCGTCCGCCGCCAGGTAGTCGTCCACCCCGCGCAGGCTGATGCTTTCGCCGGTGCTCTCGCCCCAGCGCACGCCTGCGCGGCCGATCTGGCTTTTTCCCTCGCTGGGGGTCTGCTTCATGGCCCACAGCATGCGGGGATAGATCTCCTTGATGCTCACCGCCGCGTCCAGAGCGCTGTGCTCCACCCCTAAGGGGCTGCGCACATAGCTGATTTTAGCCGGGCAGGGGGAGAGAAACACGCAGCCGATACGCTCCGGCGCAAGGCCGGTGCGGCGGGCGGCGTCCCGTTTGGCGATGCGGGCGGCCACCTCCACCGGCGGGGCCAGCGGCAGTAAATGGGGCAGCAGGTCCGGATAGCGCACCCGAATCAGCCGCACCACGGCCGGGCAGGCGCTGCTGATCAGGGGCAGCGGCTGGCCCCCGGCGGTGATCAGGCGGCGGGTGGCGTCGCTCACCAGCTCGGCGGCGCGCCCCACCTCAAACACCTCGTCAAAGCCCAGAGCAAGCAGCCCGTCCACCACCAGATCCGGCCCGGGCAGCCGGTTGAACTGGCCCAGAAAGCTGGGCGGCGGCAGGGCAATGGTATAGTCGAACCGCTCAGTCACCGAGAGTGGGTCCGCGGCGGCGGTCTTGGCGTGATGGGGGCAGATACGAATGCACTCGGCGCAGTCGATGCAGCGGGCCGGGTCGATGATGGCCTTGCCGCCCCGCACCCGGATGGCCTGGGTGGGGCAGCGCTTGATGCAGTTGATGCACCCCTTGCACAGCGCCCGGTTCAGGGTCACGGAATGGATGAATTCCTGTTTCATGGCGGCCACCTTTCCTTACAGAAGCACATTCATGCGGATGGTGGTGCCCTGCCCGGGCTGGGATTCGATGAAAAACTCGTCGCTGTAGCGCTTCATGTTGGGCAGGCCCATGCCCGCCCCGAAGCCCAGGCTGCGCACCTGTTCCGAGGCGGTGCTGTAGCCCTCCTGCATGGCGAGGGCGATGTCCGGGATGCCGGGGCCCTGGTCCTCCAGCCGCATCCGGATGGCCTCGGGAGTCAGCTCCACAAAGATCTGCCCGCCGCCCGCGTGGATCACCAGATTGATCTCGCCCTCATACAGCGCGATGGAGGCCTTGCGGATGGCCTCAGGGGGAAAGCCCATTCGCTTTAAGGTGTGCTTCAGGTCTGCCGAGGCCTCCCCGGCGCGGGTGAAATCGTCGCCGGGCACGGTGTATTCCAACCGGATGGGCTCAGTCATGGCCGCCACCTCCCCGCAGGCCTGCCTGGTACAGAATACCGCAGGCGGAGAACATGGTGCGCTGGGTGGCCAGCACTGCGATGCCTCGCTGCTCGGCCAGCTCCAGCACCTTCGGCGAGGGGCGCTTGCCCCGCACGAACACGATGCACACCATGTCCATCATGTCGGCGGTGCGCACCACCTGAGGATTGTTCAGCCCGGTGAGCAGCACGGCCTGGTCCTTCACAAAGGCAAGCACATCGCTCATCATGTCGCTGCCGCAGGCGTTGTGGACCTGGGTATCCAGCCGGGCGCTCGGTGTGAGCAGCTCGGCGGGAAGCAGGTGCAGAATGTCCTGAATGGTCATGGCGGTTTCGCCCCTTTCCATGGGTTTTTTTCTTTCAGTATACGGCAAAAAGGGCAAAGCGGGCAATGGCCTTTGGAAAATCTGTCTGTGGCAGGTTGCATAAAATTTGCCCAATTGTTTTTCTTTTATGAAGATTAAAACTATGCAAAATTTATAGGAAAACGGGCGATTTTGTGTTACAATGATACCACTGAGTAAACGATACAGGCGGTCGCCCGGACTCAAAATTATCCCGGGCCCCGCGAAAAAAACAGAAAACGGAGGGATACCCAACATGAGGCGTTTTTCCACCCTGCCCTTCGCAGGGACCCCCGAACAGGAGCAGCAGCTCACGGAATGGCTGGACCAGCACAAGGATATGCCCGGCGTGACCATGCCTGCTCTGCAGAAGGCCCAGGAGATCTACGGCTACCTGCCCATTGAGGTGCAGCGCATGGTGGCGGATGCATTGGGCATCCCGCTGGCCGAGGTCTACGGCGTGGCCACCTTCTATTCCCAGTTCCGGCTGGTGCCCCAGGGTCGCTACCGGGTGAGCGTCTGCCTGGGCACCGCCTGCTACGTGAAGGGCAGCGGCAAGCTGTATGAGAAATTGCAGGAGAAGCTGGGCATCGGCGACGGTGAATGCACGCCGGACGGCAAGTTCAGTCTGGACAGCTGCCGCTGCGTGGGCGCCTGCGGTCTGGCCCCGGTGATGATGGTGAACGACGATGTGTACGGCCGTCTCACTGGTGAGGACGCCGAGCTGGACGCCATTCTGGCCAAGTACGAGTAAGCGGCCATGCAGGAGCTGAGCATGCATGTGATGGACATCGCCCAGAACGCGGTGGCCGCCGGGGCGGCAAATACCCGCATTATTCTGCGGATGGACACCGCCGCCGACCGGCTGGAGCTGACCGTGGAGGACGACGGCCGGGGCATGACCGATGAGCAGGCCGGGGCGGCGCTGGACCCCTTTTACACCAGCCGCACCACCCGCAAGGTGGGCCTTGGCCTGCCGCTGCTGCGGCTGACCGCCCAGCTCACCGGAGGCGACGTGGCCATCGAGAGCGCGCCGGGAAAGGGAACACGGGTCACCGCCTGGTTCGGCCTTTCCCACATCGACCGCCCTCCGCTGGGTGATATGGCGGGCACCATCTCCGCCCTGATGCAGGCAAACCCCGAGCGGGATTTTTGCTACGAGCTGCATGTGAACGACCAAAACTTCGCGGTAAACAGCCGCGAGATCAAACAGATCCTGGGCGGTGTGTCTCTGGCACAGCCCGAAGTGGCGCTGTTCCTCCGGGAATACATCGAGGAAAACAGCGCCCCCCTGCTGGAAAAGGAGTGAAACGAACCCATGAAAAGTCTGAAAGAACTGGAGGCCATCCGGGACCGGATGCGCCAGACCGTGAATACCCGCGAGAGTGACAGCAATACCATTCGTGTGGTGGTGGGCATGGCCACCTGCGGCATCTCCGCCGGTGCAAGACCGGTGCTGAACGCCATTGTGGAGGAGCTGGCCCGGGAGAACGTGGCCGGTGTGCAGGTCACCCAGACCGGCTGCATCGGCATCTGCCAGTATGAGCCGGTGGTAGAGGTGTATGAGCCGGGCAAGGAGAAGGTGACCTATGTGAAGATGACCCCGGAAAAGGCCATCCGCATGGTACATCACCATCTGATGAACGGCGAGCCGGTGGAGGAATACATCATCGGTTCGCTGACCAAGTGAAAGGGGGCGCGGCACAGTGTACAGAAACCATGTGATGATCTGCGGCGGTACCGGATGCACCTCGTCCGGCAGCGACCGCATTGCCGCGGCCTTTGAACGGGAGCTGGAGCGCCACGGGCTGGACAGCGAGGTCAAGGTGGTACGTACCGGCTGCTTCGGCCTGTGCGCCCTGGGCCCCATCGTGGTGATCTACCCGGAGGGCAGCTTCTACAGCCGGGTGAAGGAAGAGCACGTGGAGTGGATCGTGACCGAGCATCTGCTCAAGGGCCGCCCGGTGCGCAGCCTGCTGTTCGACGAAACGGTGGACGGCGAGCGGATCAAAAGCCTGGACCAGACCGGCTTCTACAAAAAGCAAAAGCGGGTGGCGCTGCGCAACTGCGGCGTGATCAACCCGGAAAACATCGAGGAATACATCGCTTTTGACGGCTACGCGGCGCTGGGCAAGGCCCTCACCGAGATGACGCCGGACGATGTGATCCAGACCGTGCTGGATTCCGGCCTGCGGGGCCGGGGCGGCGGCGGCTTCCCCACGGGGCGCAAGTGGCAGCTGGCCTGCGCCGATCGGGGCAAGGTGAAAAAATTCGTCTGCTGCAACGCGGACGAGGGCGACCCGGGCGCATTCATGGACCGCAGCGTGCTGGAGGGCGATCCCCATGCGGTGATCGAGGCCATGGCCATTGCGGGCTATGCCATCGGAGCGGACAAGGGCTATGTGTATGTGCGTGCGGAATATCCCATCGCGGTAAAACGGCTGCAGATCGCCATCAACCAGGCCCGGGACTACGGCCTGCTGGGCGAGGACATCTTCGGCAGCGGTTTTAACTTTGACATCGAGATCAAGCTGGGCGCGGGCGCCTTCGTCTGCGGCGAGGAGACTGCTCTGATGACCAGCATCGAGGGCAACCGGGGCGAGCCTCGGCCCCGTCCGCCCTTCCCGGCGAAGAAGGGCCTGTTCGGCCGGCCCACCATCCTGAACAACGTGGAGACCTACGCCAACATTCCCCAGATCATCCTGAACGGGGCCGAGTGGTTCCGCAGCATGGGCACTGAGAACAGCCCCGGCACCAAGGTATTTGCCCTGGGCGGCAAGATCCACAACACCGGCCTTGTGGAGGTTCCCATGGGAACCACCCTGCGGGAGATCGTGGAGGAGATCGGCGGCGGCATCCCGGACGGCAAGAAGTTCAAGGCGGCCCAGACCGGCGGTCCCTCCGGCGGCTGCATCCCCGCCGAGCTGATCGACACCCCCATCGATTACGATTCTCTGAGCAAGATCGGCAGCATGATGGGTTCCGGCGGCCTGATCGTTATGGACGAGGACACCTGCATGGTGGACATCGCCAAGTTCTTTTTGGAATTCACCGTGGACGAAAGCTGCGGCAAGTGCACCCCCTGCCGGGTGGGCACCAAGCGGCTGCTGGAGCTGCTGGAGAAGATCACCAGCGGCAACGGAACCATGCGGGACCTGGAACGCATTGAGGAGCTGGCCGAGTTCGTGAAGAACAACAGCCTGTGCGGCCTGGGCCAGACCGCGCCCAATCCGGTGCTGTCCACCCTGAAGTATTTCCGGGAGGAATACTTGGCCCACATTCAGGACAAACGCTGCCCGGCAGGCGTGTGCAAGGCGCTGCTGGTGTACAAGATCGACCCGGACAAGTGCCGCGGCTGCACCCTGTGCGCCCGCAACTGTCCGGCGGACGCGATCATGGGCAGTGTGCGCAACCCCCACAGCATCGACACCAACAAGTGCGTGAAGTGCGGCGCCTGCATGGATACCTGCCGCTTTGGCGCCATCAGCAAAGGCTAAGGAGGGCACACGGCAATTATGAATATGGTAAATTTGAAGATCAACAACGTGCCCTGTCAGGCGCCGGAGGGCTCCACCATTCTGGAGGCGGCCCACGAGGTGGGCATCACCATCCCTACCCTGTGCTACTTAAAGGAGATCAAGCGGGTGAACGGTGCCTGCCGGGTCTGTGTGGTGGAGGTAAAGGGCGCAAAGAACCTGCTGCCCGCCTGCGTCTACCCGGTGAGCGAGGGCATGGAGGTATTCACCAACACCAAGCGGGTGCAGAACGCCCGCAAGATGAATCTGGAACTGATCCTCTCCATCCATAATCAGGACTGCATGAGCTGCGTGCGCAACGGCGACTGTGAGCTGCTGCGGCTGTGCAAGCAGTATGGCGTGGACAAATCCAACGCCTTTGAGGGCGTTCTGCCCGAACGGCAGGACGACGACAGCGCCTCCCACCTGGTGAAGGACAGCTCCAAGTGCATCATCTGCCGCCGCTGCATCTCCACCTGCGCCGAGAACCAGGGCGTGGGCGTGATCAATGTGGTGGAGCGCGGCTTCAATACCCACATCGCCTGCGCCTTTGAGGGCAAGCTGGCGGATTCCACCTGCATCGGCTGCGGCCAGTGCATCACGGTCTGCCCCACCGCCGCCCTGGTGGAGCGGGACGATACCGAAAAGGTATGGGCCGCGCTGGACGATCCCACCCGCCATGTGGTGGTGCAGACCGCGCCCAGCGTGCGCGCGGCCCTGGGCGAAGAGTTCGGCCTGCCCATCGGCACCAATGTACAGGGCAAAATGGTGGCGGCGCTGCGCCGCCTGGGCTTCGACGGAGTGTTCGACACCGACTTTGCCGCCGATATGACCATCATGGAGGAGGCCCACGAGTTCCTGGAGCGGGTGAAGAACGGGGGCAAGCTGCCTCTGATCACCAGCTGCAGCCCCGGCTGGGTCAAATACTGCGAGACCTTCCACCCGGATTTCATCCCCAATCTGTCCAGCTGCAAGAGCCCGCAGCAGATGTTTGGTGCGCTGAGCAAAACCTACTACGCGGAAAAAATGGGGCTGGACCCCAGAAATATTTACTGCGTGTCGGTGATGCCCTGCACTGCCAAGAAGTTCGAGATCGGCCGCCCGGACCAGAGCGCCGCGGGCGACGGCATCCCGGATGTGGATGTGGCCATCACCACTCGTGAGCTGGCCCGGATGATCCACCGCAGCGGCCTGCGCTTTTTGGATCTACCGGATGAGGACTTCGACCCGGCCATGGGTCAGGCCACCGGCGCGGGGCACATCTTCGGCGCCACCGGCGGCGTGATGGAGGCAGCCCTGCGCACCGCGGTGGAGACCCTCACCGGCGAAAAGGTGGAGCCGGTGGAATTCACCCAGGTACGCGGCACCGATGCCATCAAGGAGGCGGAATACCAGGTGGGCGGGCTCACCCTGCGGGTCTGCGTGGTCAGCGGCACCGCCAACGCGGGCAAGGTGCTGGACATGGTGCGCAGCGGGGAAAAGCAGTACGACATGATCGAGGTCATGGCTTGCCCCGGCGGCTGCGTGAACGGCGGCGGTCAGCCCATCCAGCCTGCTCCGGTGCGCAACTTCACCGACATCCGCGCCCTGCGCGCCAAGGCCCTGTATGACCAGGACGAGGCAAGCGTGCTGCGCCGCAGCCACGAGAACCCGCTGGTCCAGCAGGTCTACGCGGAATTTCTGGGCGAGCCGGGCAGCGAAAAGGCGCACCACATCCTGCATACCAGTTACGCGCCGCGCCCCCGTCTGTTCTGAATCCCTGTTGCCCCTGCAGCTCTGCTGCGGGGCTTTTTTGTGCCTGAAAAAATAAATGAGAAAAATTCCTATTTATGGGTTGACAGCATAAATAGGAAATGTTATCATTAAGTCACGGAAACGAAACCCACCAACAAAATATTGAAAGAATCAAGCGGCAGCACCGCATGAGCCGTCAGGCGATGCTTGCCAAAATCATGAAAGAAATATGGAGGAAATGACAATGGAAAAATGGCGTTGCACTGTATGTGGTTATATTCATGAAGGCCCCCTGCCTGAGGACTTTACCTGCCCCCGCTGCCGCAAGCCCGCTTCGGTGTTTGAGAAGATCGAGGAGCCCAAGTCTGGCAGCCGCTATGCCGGCACCAAGACCGAGCAGAACC
Source organism: Allofournierella sp. (assembly GCF_017889395.1). Taxonomy (NCBI): domain Bacteria; kingdom Bacillati; phylum Bacillota; class Clostridia; order Eubacteriales; family Oscillospiraceae; genus Allofournierella; species Allofournierella sp. The sequence continues at coordinate 37,366 of NZ_JAGHKE010000005.1, forward strand.
TGCGCGAGGCCTTTGCCGGTGAGAGCCAGGCCCGCGGCAAGTACACTTACTTTGCCCAGGTAGCCCAGCGCGAGGGCTACGAGCAGCTGGCCGAGGTCTTCCGCAAGACCGCCCGCAACGAGCAGGAGCATGCCCGCCTGTGGTTCGAGGCCCTGGGCGGCCTGGGCGCCACCGCCGACAACCTGCTGGCTGCCGCCGAGGGTGAGAACTACGAGTGGACCGATATGTACGACCGCTTCGCCAAGGACGCCGAAGAGGAAGGCTTCCCCGAGCTGGCCGAGAAGTTCCGCAAGGTGGCTGCCATCGAGATGAGCCACGAGGAGCGCTACCGCCGTCTGCTGAAGAACGTGGAAATGCAGCAGGTGTTCGAGAAGGGCGAGCTGACCATGTGGGAGTGCCGCGTGTGCGGCCATCTGGTCATGGGCAAGAAGGCCCCCGAGGTGTGCCCGGTCTGCGGCTACGCCCAGAGCTTCTTCGAGATGCGCTGCGAGAATTACTAAATAAATCCCAAAAGGCCGGGGCCGTGCTGCCCCGGCCTTTTCAGCGCGCTCCACCACTCGGAATTATGCGGGATTGCCTTGACTTTTGCCGCCGCATATGATATAAGTGTAACTGTTAACAAAGACACAGAGAACAGCTGTGATGGAGACAGTAAGC
>NZ_JAGHKE010000113.1:0-6109 GCF_017889395.1 Allofournierella sp.
TTCTGGGGGGACTCTTCGGAGTTGAGAAGGTAAAACCTGACCCCACGAACCTGATCTGGTTCATACCAGCGTAGGGAAGCAATTCTGAAGCCCCGGTTCTGCCCGCCTGTTTCAGTGCGAGCACCGAGAGCTTGCAGTAAAAGGGATGCTTTTCCAGGTGAAAGGCATCCCTTTTTCTTTTATATTTCTTGCAAAGGAAGGAATCATTGCTATGGAAAACAACACCTGCTGCGGCTGCAGCCGGCCGGACCTGCCCTGGGCGGGCCGCGGCACCAATCTGGATATCTCCGGCTGCCGTTTCTCGCTCTACCCCATGGACTCGAACTTTGTGCCCATCATTTTGGGTGCACTGGAAAAGACCGACACCTCGGCGGTGTGGAGCCAGTCGGACGCACTTTCCACCGTTTACCGTGGACGCCTGCCCTACGTGGTGGACGCGGTGGAGGGCCTGTTCGTAAACGCATGGCAGCCCACCGTTCATATGGCACTGGAGGGCCAGTTCTCCAACATGGGCGTGAGCGACTACATCGACCGCATTGCCGAGGTCTGGCACATGGCAGAGGATGCCGGTCTGAATCCCACCAGCGTTCATTATGCCACCCGCATCAACGGCGATGTACAGGCAGTGTTTGACTATCTGCATGCGGTCTGCCGCCACATGGAGCAAACGGTTCCCCATTACATTCTGCATTTCACCCTCTCGGTGAACAGCCCCACGGCGGAATGATTCCTCACTATTCAAAAACAGCAATTAAGGAGTTGGAACAACCAATGAAACAGAAAGAATCAAGCTATTCCTGGAAACTGCAGGACATTATTTTTGTGGCCATGCTGTGCGTAGTGTTCGGCGTGGTATATCTGGCAGGCGTTTACCTGATCTCGCCTCTGACCGCCATCTTTGCCCCTCTGGGCGTTTCGCTGCTGGGCACCGAGATGATTTTCGGTATCTGGTTTATGGCTGCCACCCTGGCCGCCTACATTCTGCAGAAGCCCGGCGCAGCCATCATTGCCGAGGTTCTGGCCTCCCTGATCGAGGTGCTGCTGGGCAATATGTACGGTCCCATGGTAATCGTGGCGGGTATCGTACAGGGCGCGGGCGCTGAGCTGGTGTTCGCTGCCTGGCGCTACAAGCGGTTCGACCGCACCACCATGTACCTGGCCTCTGTGGGCTGCACCATCACCGGCTTTTTGTGGAGTTTCGTGCGCTCCAACTACCTGGCCATTGCGCCCCAGCTGCTGGTGGTATATTTTGTGGTACGCCTGATCAGCTCCTTTATCTTCTCCGGCGTGCTGTGCAAGCTGATGGGCGACAGTCTGGCCCGCACCGGTCTGCTGAAGAGCTATGCCCTGGGCCGGGACATGCGGGATGAGTAAGCCGGTGCTCAGCTGCCGGGACCTGACCTTCCGCTACCAGAAGGAGGATGTGTTCCGGCAGCTCTCCTTTGCCATTCAGCCCGGGGAGGCTGTGCTTCTGATGGGGCCTTCCGGCTGCGGCAAAAGCAGTCTGGCCTACTGCCTGGCCGGGCTTTACCCTGCCTACGCGGGAACTCTGAGCGGCGAAATTCTTCTTGAGGGTAAGCCTCTGGAGGATTACCCTCTGGCCCAGCGAGCCCGGGGTGTGTCCATCCTGTTCCAGAACCCGGACGATCAGTTCTGCATGGACCGGGTGGATCACGAAATCCTGTTTGCGCTGGAAAACATCAACTATCCGGGCGATCTGCGTGCCCGCACCCGGGAGCTGCTGGCACTGGTGGGTCTGGAGGATGTGGAGCATCATCTGATCCACACCCTGTCCGGCGGAATGAAACAGAAGTTGGCGCTGGCCACTGCCCTTGCCACCGAGGCAAAGCTGCTCATTCTGGACGAGCCCTTCGCCAATCTGGACCCCGGCTCCTGCGCCGATCTCTCGGTGAAGCTGGCCCAGTTGAACCGGCAAGGGCTTTCCCTCTTTGTTGTGGACCACCGGCCGGATTACTGGCTGCCGTTTTTAAGCCGCATTCTGCTGATGGACAAAAGCGGCAACCTTTTGCTGGAAAGTGTTTTGCCTGAGGATCTGCAGGCCCACCGGGAGCTGTTCCGGGAACGTGGCCTGTTTGTGGACGACAGCTGGCTGGAGGGTCAGTCTCCCGCGCCCCTGCCCCAGCCGGAGGAATCTATGGTGCAGGCAAAAGACCTGCGGCTGCTGCAGGGCAAAACCACAGTGGCCGAGCATCTGAGTTTTGACTTTCCCCGAGGCGGCATCACCGCGCTGGTAGGGCGCAATGGCAGCGGCAAAACCACCCTGCTCACCTGCCTTGCCGGGGCCGGACGCTGCAAGGGCAGCCTGAAAGTAAACGGCGCTGCGGGGCTGGTGTTCCAGAATCCCCGGTTCCAGTTTTTGAGCCTGACCGTGGAGGATGAGGTTTTGACCACCCTGCGGGCACTGGAGCCCAAAGCAGAGGAGCAAGCCCTGCGCCAGAAGGCCCGGGCACTGCTGGAGGAATTTGACCTGCTGGCCTGGCGCAAGCACTCCCCCTATGAACTGAGTCAGGGGCAGCAGCGGCGACTGGCTCTGCTGGCCATGCTGGCGGGCAACCGGCCGCTTCTTTTGCTGGACGAGCCCACCTATGCACAGGACGAACGGGCCACCCAATTCATCATGGAGCTGCTGCGCCGCCGCATTGATCAGGGTCTCACCGCCGTGATTGCCACCCATGATCTGGCGCTGGCCCGCTGCTTTGCCAACCGGATCTATTTGCTGGAGGACGGCTGCATGCAGCTGCTCAGCCCGGAACAGCTGGACCAATATGCCGAGGAAAGGAGCCATGCCCCATGCGCGCTTTGAATCCCGCCTACAAGCTGCTCACCCTGATCATTGCTTCGCTGATGCTCTCGGTCACCTACAACACCCGACTGGATCTGGTGGTGGCAGGCTGCTGCCTGGTGGTAACTCTGTGCACCCCGCGGGTGGACCGGAAATTTCTGTTCATCTCGCTCACACCGTTCCTCATCGCTGCCTTCGGCATGTTCATGACCGGCCTGCTGTTCCCCAGTCAGGCGGCTGCACAGGGGGTGGAGACCGCTGTATTCGGCCAGCGGGTCATTTACGCCAGCTCGCTGAAAAGTGCCTGCCAGCTGGCCGCCCGGGTGCTGGCCTTCGGCGGACTGGGCATGCTGTTCGCGTTTACCACCGAACCAATGGAGCTGATCATGAGCCTGATGCAGCAGTTCCATCTACCCCCGAAATTTGCCTATGGCATTCTGGCTGCCTATCATTTCTTCCCGGTGGTGCGCAGCGAGTTCGACACCGTGGGCGTGGCACTGCGGGTTCGCGGTGTAAAGGCAATACCCTTTTCACCAAAACGAATCCTCCCCATGCTGGTTCACGCACTGGAACGTTCCCAAAGTCTTGCCATGGCTATGGAGTCCCGAGGGTTCCAGAATGATGCGCCCCGGGCTGTGGCCTTCCGGGTACGTTTCGGCTGGGCGGATATCGCCTTTCTGATCGGTTTGCCCGCTGCACTTCTGGTCGGGCTCTGGCTTTTATAACCACAGGAGCAATGCAATGAATCATACAAAACAAGAGGAGCTGGCCCAACTGCAGGCTCGTTATCCGGACTTTTCGCCCTTCGTGCTGCTCAAACTGAGCATGATCCGTTACGGGGCAGTGCTCACCCCCGCCGCGCTGGAGAAAATTCAAGGCTCCATTTACGCCTTTTCCAGCGACAATGCCTTTGATATCCGTTTTTCCGGCCGCAAGGCCTGCACTGCCGTGCCCGGACCGATTCTGCTGCGGGACGGCACCTTCGTTTACATCAACTACGGCGACCCTTATGAGGACCCCTATCAGATTGACTGGGAGGGCGGGCTGTTTTTGCTGAAGGAGGGTGACACGCTGATCGATGTGATCGACTTTGTGCCCCGGCCCGAATTTTACGGCAAAATCACCAGCCTCGGCACTCCCATGGCTGCAGTGGCAGACGTGCGCGGCCAGAAGCTGATTCTGAACGCCTTCCAGCGCTGCCGCTTCTGGGAGGGTGGCCACCAATGTGGCTTCTGTGCCTTTTTCACCGGCGGACAGAGCCGGGGTGAGGTAAACTGCCAGGATGTACGGGAAACCATTCAGGAGGCGCTCAAGGAGCCGGGTCGTTTTTCCGAGATCAGCCTGTCTGGTGGATCGGATTTTTCCGGTGAGCCCCCCTTCTTCTGCGAGGTGGACCGGTACATCCGGGTTTTGCAGGCCATCGGGGAAAACTTCAACGGCCGCTTCCCCTGCCAGCTGATGGCACCTGCCTATCCCAAACAGCAGCTGGAACGCATCTGGCGCGAGACCGGCATCACCTCCTACGCCCCCAACATCGAGGTCTGGGGCAAGGCTCTGTTTCAGGAGCTCTGCCCCGGCAAGGAGCAATGGGTAGGCTATGAGGAATGGATTCGCCGCACATTGGATGCGGTGGAGGTATTCGGGCGCGGCAAGGTCTGCACCCAGGTTGTTGCCGGTGTGGAGCTGGCCGCAAAGAACGGCTTTTCCGATGTGGAGGCTGCGCTGGAATCCAATTTTGAGGCCTGTGAGTTTTTCGCCAGCCACGGAGTGAACTTTTTGTGCACCATCTGGCGCCCGCACCGGGCCACCCGGCTGGGTTACCGGCCCATGCCGCCGCTGGAATACTACGTGCGGCTGGCCGAAGGACTGCACAATATCCGTAAAGCACATGAACTTTACAACACAAATGACGACTATAAGCACTGCGGGAATCACCCGGACAGTGAACTGGAAAGGGGCGACTGAAAATGGAACTGCCTGTTTTCGCCCCAATGCCGCCTGAAGCCGCTGCTCTTCTGCCGATTTGGGACAGGGCCGTGGTGCAGGCACAGGATCTGGAAGGCCCGGTGGCTTTTTTGTGCCCTGTGGTGGCCAGCCAGAACGGCTCCACACTTTTGCTGGGCCTTGCCCAGGAACGGACCGCCGCCGGACGCGCACTGGTACGGGCGCTCTGGTTCGATCAGCCGGTTAGCCTGTGGCTTCCCGGCGAGGCAGACTGGATTCAGCTGACTGCCCGGGCCTGGAAGTGCCATATCACCGGCCCGGTGTTCCGGGAACTTCTGGAGCAGGCACGCCGCCGGGACCCCGCCGCTGACCTTGCCGTCGTATGGGAGCTGCTGCCCACGGCGCAAAGCTCCTTTTCCCAGCCACCTCAGCCGGTGGATTGCCCCCTTCTGCGGGAGGCAGAAATTCATCTGGAACTGCTGCGGCCTTCGGGAGCTGATGAACAGTAATGCAAAAAGACAGGCGCTCGGCCCGGTGCATCTGCCCGGACTGGGTGCCTGTCCTTTTTTAACGTTTAACAAAAACTCTTTTGTGCCGGTTTTTTCGTGCTGACAAAACCGGCTATTTTTTATCTCTTTTCCGGCTGCGGAAAAAACTCGAATTCCTGCGCCGCTCATGCCGCTTTTCCGTGATGCTGCGACATTTTCCGGCTCCTTTTTTACCGCTTTAATGGTGATGTCGCAAAGCGCCATTTCCTGCTCTCCCTCTGAAGCAACCGTGACCGTGGCGCTTCCCTCTTTTAGGGGCTTCACGCTGGCTTTTGTTCTGTCCACTGGATCTTGGGTGATCTGTATAACACCGCCGGGAGTGCTGCCCCATGTTATTTTCTTTGCAGCGAGTGAGCCCAGCGAAGTTTGAATCTCGGCAGTACCATTTTGTTTGAGACGCAGACTGTTTTCAACTGGGCCTATTCAAACGGCTATCGGGATGACTTGACTCTTGACAGGATTGACAATGACGGGAACTACTGCCCGGAGAATTGCCGGTGGACCACATGGGAGCAGCAGGCAAACAACAAACGAAAATCAAAATGCACGCTTGAAAACCCAGTTGGAGTAACATTCCATAAGAAGCATAAAAAATATGAGGCAAAGATAATGATAGGCGGAGTCAGAAAATCTCTCGGATATTTTGACAATCTGGAAGATGCCGTAAGAGCAAGACAGCAGGCAGAAATTGCGCGTTGATTTTAAGTCTTTTTACTACGACATTTTACGACATAACAAACCGTTATTAACCTGCAATAGACCGAACTAGCTTTACGCGCCACTTGGAGCGGGAGGCCAGAAAACACAAAGAAAA
>NZ_JAGHKE010000114.1:0-5835 GCF_017889395.1 Allofournierella sp.
GCGGAACATGGAGCTGTTCGACGGCGAGTACGCAGGCCACGATGTGGACGCGGTGCTCACCACCCGTGAGCTGGTGCGCATGATGCGCTCGGCCCACATTCGGCCGGACACCCTGGTGGACCGTCCCTGCGATGACCTGATGCAGGCCGGCAGCGGCGCGGGCGTGATCTTCGGCGCCACCGGCGGCGTAATGGAAGCCGCCCTGCGTACTGCCTACTATGTGGTGATGGGTGAGAACCCGCCCGCGGACGCCTTCAAGCAGGTGCGCAGCCAGAGGCAGGGCACCGGTGTGACTACCGCCGAGTTCCATCTGGGCGACGCCGTGGTGCGCACCGCTGTGGTAAGCGGCCTGGGCAATACCCGCAAACTGCTGGAGCAGATCGAAAAGGGCGAAGTGTCCTATGACTTTGTGGAAGTCATGGCCTGCCCCGGCGGCTGTGTGGGCGGCGGCGGTCAGCCCATCCACGACGGCGAGGAGCTTGCCTTTGAACGGGGCAAGAACCTCTATGCACTGGACAGCAGCGCCGCACTGCGCTTCTCCCACGAGAACCCGGACGTGCAGCGGTTGTATGCCGAGTATCTGGGCGAGCCCATGAGCCATCGCTCTCATCAGCTGCTCCATACCGATCACAATGCCTGGACCATGCCTCGCAAACAACGTTAACAGCCATTCCAACCTCCAATAAAAGCAGCACCCGCCTCCGGAAGTTCCGGAGGCGGGTGCTGCTTTTTCTGCGTTTTATAGAATGGGGAAGAGAAGAGAACCTGGCTTACAGGCCCCGCTCCTTCTTCCAGGCCAGGAATTCCTCAAAGCTGCCGGTGCGGTCCAGGCAGCCCTCCTGGCCCAGGGGGATCTCAATAATCCGATTGGCGATTTCATCAATGAACTGATGGTCGTGAGAGGAGAAGAGCAGGTTGCCCTTGAAGGAGGCCAGACCGTTGGACAGCGCCTGGATGCTTTCCAGATCCAGATGGTTGGTGGGCTGGTCCAGCACCAGAACGTTGGAGTGAGACATCATCATGCGGGAGAGCATGCAGCGCACCTTCTCACCGCCGCTCAGCACCGACGCGGGCTTGTAGACCTCGTCGCCGGAGAAGAGCATCCGGCCCAGGAAACCGCGCAGGAAGGTCTCGGTGGGATCCGGGCTGTACTGGCGGAGCCACTCGATCAGGTTGCCCTCGAAGCCGTCGAAGAAGGCGGAGTTATCCTGAGGGAAGTAGCTCTGGCTGGTGGAAACGCCCCACTTGAAGCTGCCGGAATCCGGCTCCATCTCGCCCATCAGGATCTTGAACAGGGTGGTCATACCAACCTCATTGTCACCCACCAGAGCGATCTTGTCGTTCTTGTTCATGGTGAAGGTCACGTTGTCCAGCACCTTAACGCCATCCACGGTCTTGGTCAGACCCTGCACGAACAGGATGTCCTTGCCGGCCTCCCGCTCCGGGTCAAAGCCCACGAAGGGGTAACGGCGGGAGGAAGCGGGCATCTCCTCCAGCTGGATGGAGTCCAGAATCTTTTTGCGGCTGGTGGCCTGCTTGGACTTGGACTTGTTGGCGGAGAAGCGCTGAATGAAGGACTGCAGCTCCTTGATCTTCTCTTCCTTTTTCTTGTTCTGGTTGCGGATCAGCTGCTGCATCAGCTGGCTGGACTCGTACCAGAAGTCGTAGTTGCCCGCGTACATCTGCACCTTGTTGTAGTTGATGTCCACGGTGTGGGTGCAGACCGCGTTCAGGAAGTGACGGTCGTGGCTGACCACGATGATGGTGCCGTAGTAATCCATCAGGAACTCTTCCAGCCAGTCGATGGATTCAATATCCAGACCGTTGGTGGGCTCGTCCAGCAGGATGATGGAGGGCTGGCCGAACAGAGCCTGTGCCAGCAGTACCTTCACCTTCTGGCGACCGTCCAGTGCGTCCATCTGGGCGTAGTGCAGGTCGGTGGGCAGGCCCAGACCGCTCAGCAGCTGGTTGACCTCGGTCTCGGCGTCCCAGCCGCCCATCTCGGCAAATTCCGCCTCCAGCTCACCGGCGCGCTCGCCGTCCGCCTCGGAGAAATCCTCCTTGGCATACAGCTCGTCTTTTTCCTTCATGATGTCGTACAGACGGCGGTTGCCCATGATGACGGTCTCCATCACCGAGAACTCGTCGTATTTGTAGTGGTCCTGCTCCAGCACGCTCATCCGGTCATCCGGACCGATGGACACACTGCCGCTGGTGGGCTCGATCACGCCGGAGATGATCTTCAGCAGGGTGGACTTGCCGGCGCCGTTGGCACCAATGATGCCGTAGCAGTTGCCCGGCACAAAATTCAGGTTCACATTCTTGTACAGATAGTTGCCCTGAAACTGCAAACTTACGTCATTTACAGAAAGCATAATAACCTCGCTTATCCTTCGTTTTCTTATAATAGAACAGTATGCTCGAAAGAGATTTTGAAAAGTCGATATAGACCAATCTATTATACATGAAAACAAACAAAAAAAGAAGGCCTAATTTCAAAAGAGTTCTGAGAGCAGATAACAAAAAATGCAGCGCCGGCTCATTCGGCGCTGCGTGCAAGATTGTTTGAAATGTGGAATCCTCAGATCACCAGCTCATGCAGGCTGGCTCCGGCAATGCCCTCCCGGGTCAGCAGGGCGCTGGCGGTGTCCCGGCTGGCGGGGTCGTCCCGCCAGGCAAGACCGCAGCCCGCCGTGATGGCGGTGGGCACCGGAATCAGCCGACCGGCCAGTCCCGCCGCGGGAGCGGCGGCCTCAAAGGCCAGAGCGGCAGCGGTGGTATCAAAGGCAATCACAAGCTGTAGGCTTCTGGGTCTCATGCTTCCTCCCTGCAAAGGGTGTCCACAGCGCGGATGGCCGCGTCCACCTCTTCTTCCGTGTTGAAATAGCCGAAGCTGAACCGCACCGCACCCTGCGCCACCGTGCCCATGGCTTCATGGATCAGCGGCACGCAGTGGGCCCCTGGGCGGGTGAGGATGCCGAACCGCTGGGCCAGCTCATCGCTCACCAGCGAGGAATCCCAGTCACCCAGATTCAGCGCCACGATGGGGGAGCGCTCAGCAGCGGAAAAGTCGCCGTAGCATTTCACTCCGGGCAGGTCCTTCACGCCCTGATAAAACCGGCTTGCCAGGGCCTGCTCCCGGTGGCGAATGGTATCAAGGCCGGTCTCCTCCAGCCATTCCAGCGCTGCCGCCAATCCAGCGATGCCGTGACCGTTCAGGGTACCTGCTTCCAGTGCGGTGGGCATCTGAGCGGGGTGTTCCCGGTCGAAGCTGTGTACGCCGCTGCCGCCCACGCAAAGAGGGGAGAGCCGCAGCCGGGGCGAAACGCATAGTCCACCGGTGCCCTGAGGACCCAGCAGGCTTTTGTGGCCGGTGAAGCAGAGTACATCGATGCCCATGGCCTGCATGTCGATGGCAAAGCAGCCTGCCGTCTGGGAAGCGTCCAGAACGAAGGGCACTCCATGGGCAGCACAGGCCGCACCGATGCGGCCAATGTCCACCAGATCGCCGGTCACGTTGGAGGCGTGGGTGCAGACCACCAGTTTGGTGTCCGGCCGGAAGGCGGCTTCCAATCCCTCCAGCGAGAGACGGCCGTTTTCATCCGCAGGCAGAATGGTCAGGTCCGCCCCGCTGCGGTAGAGTGGGCGCAGAACACTGTTGTGGTCCAGTGCGGTGGCAATGGCGTGCCCGCCCTCTGCCAGCAGGCTGGAGATGGCAATGTTCAGCGCCGCGGTGGAATTGGCGGTGAAGGCCACCTGCTGGGCGCCGTAGCCGTGGAACAGCCGGTCGATGCGGCTGCGGGCCTCGTGGATTGTGCGCCCGGCGGCCAGGCTGGCCGCATGGGCGCCCCGGCCGCAGTTGCCCATCCCATTCATGGCTTCGGCCACCGCCTGCACCACGCAGTCGGGTCGGTGCAGACTGGTGGCGGCGTTGTCCAGATAGATCACGGCCGGACCACCCGGGCCGCGCCCATCAGCTTTTCCGCAATGGCGTACATGTTGGTCACGCTGCCCACCGCCAGCTGCTCGGTGAGACCGTAATGGTTCAGGCAGGTGCCACAGGTCATGATCTCCACGCCCTGGCTTTCCAGCAGCTTCAGATCCGCCAGAGTGGGCGCACCCTCAACAGAAAGCTTTGCTCCGCCGTTGTACAGCAGAATGGTGTCCGGCAGAATGTCCTGCTCGGTAAGGGCATAGACAAAGGCCTTCATCAGGGCCTTGCCCAACACCGGGTCGCCGCTGCCCATCTCATCGCTGGACAGCACCACCACTGTGCCCTTGGCGCGGGCGTCCGGGATGCAGGCAGGGGCTTCTTCCGCTATGGGAGTCTGCGCGGCGGGCAGGCTCTCTTCGGTGAGGGCCAGTACTACCTCGTAGTGATCGGAGGCCAGGGTGCGGCTTTCGGAGGCCAGCTTTTTCTGGCTGGCCATCTTCAGAAGATTCTGCACCGCGATGGCGTTATCCACCGATACGGTCACGGTGTCGCCCGCGGTCATCTGGGCCAGGACCTTTTTGGTTTCCACAACAGGGATGGGGCAAGGCTTGCCCATGGCGTTTACCTGATATTGCATGTTTAAAACCTCGATTTCTGTGAAGAGTGAAAAGGGAAGAGGGGGTCATTCCGTGACGCGAATCACGCCGGGATGTTCATCGGTCACGTGGCCGATGATGCCGCAGTCAAGTCCCAGCGCCTGCACAGCGGACAGGGCTTCCTCGGCCTGCTCTGCGGGAACGCTGACCAGCAGTCCGCCGGAGGTCTGGGGGTCAAAGAGCAGCTCCTCCACCGCAAAGGGGGTGGATTCAAACTCCACCTTGCCCTCCAGATGGTTCCGGTTGCGCTGGGCGGCTGCTGTGAGCAGGAACTCATCCGCGTATTCCAGCGCCTGAGGAATGTGGGGCAGTGCTTTCCAGTGCAGTTGTGCGCCGCAGCGCGCCGCCAGCATCTCGTTCAGATGGCCCAGCAGGCCGAAGCCGGTCACGTCGGTGCAGGCGTGGGGCGCAAAGGGGGCCAGCGCCTCAGAGGCGTATTTGTTCAGGGTGGTCATGCTGGCGATAGCTGCTTCCATGGCCTCGTCACTGGCCTGGCCCACCCGGCTGGCGGTGCAGACGATGCCCACGCCCAGAGGTTTGGTGAGAATCAACGCGTCGCCGGGGCGGCAGGCGTTGTTTTCCAGCACCTTGTCCGGGTGGATGATGCCGGTGACCGACAGACCGTATTTCACATCGCTGTCCGCGATGGAATGGCCGCCCGCCAGGATACCGCCTGCCTCCCGCACCTTCTCCGCGCCGCCCTGCAAGATGCGGCCCAGAATGTTTAAGTCCATCTTTTCGGGGAAGCACACGATGTTCAACGCGGTTTTCACCGTGCCGCCCATGGCGTAGATGTCGCTGAGGGCGTTGGCCGCGGCGATCTGGCCGAAGATGTAGGGGTCCTCCACCATGGGAGGGAAGAAGTCCAGCGTCTGCACCATGGCGATGTCATCGGTGAGCTTGTAGACGGCGGCGTCGTCCGAGTGGTCAAAGCCCACCAGCAGGTTCGGGTCGGTAAAGGGGGGCAGCTTTTCCAGCACGTGGGCCAGCGCGCCGGGGCCCAGCTTGGCGGTGCAGCCGCCGCCCTTGCAGAATACGATTGGTTGTTCATTCATAACGATAACGCTCCCTGAAAAATCGGCCCCGCCGCGGCAGGGCCGTTCTTGCTTGTTATTATAAGAATAAAGCGAAACCGCCCAAAAGTAAAGCCTGTTCCAGAGCAAATCCCCGCAGAAGAGACAAAAAATACCCCGGTTTCGCAAATTTCCAAAACCGTGGCCGGTATGTCAATTCTTAGAGGCGTGC
>NZ_JAGHKE010000006.1:0-37903 GCF_017889395.1 Allofournierella sp.
TTGGTACGCTGAAAGGAAGGGCGACGGCCATTACCGCCAGCAGAAGTGCCGTGGCTACGGCACTCAGCGCCTTTGCTTTCATGGCCGCCGCCCCCTTTTAATGAACATTTACCGTATGATCGGCGATAATTCTCAACGCTGATTGAACAGGGCGTTCAGCTCGCCAATGGTCACTTCGGAGGCAGTGCCCGGAGCATCCAGATTTGCAGCCTGCACGGCAGCTGCCTGAACATCGATGTAGAAAGTAGCGTCCGCATACTCGTTGCCCCAGGTGGTGGGAACGGTTACAGTCTCAAACATGGTTACTTCGTCGCCTGCACTCAGAACAGTGGGATAGTAAACGGTCAGGATATCACCCTTGCGCTCATATGCCCAGTTGTTTGCGCGAGCCTGATCCTGGATGGAATCCATAACGCCACTCAGGTCGGCATCCGGCTTATCATCGGAACGGGCAATCAGCTGAATCGCCACATAGCAGTCAGAAGAATCCTCTGCTACGGTGACCTTGACCACCTTGCTCAGGGTGTCGCCGGGCATCACATTGCCATAAGCTACGCCATCGCCGGCATTCTCGCCGTGCCAGGTGTCGCCTTCGCCAGGGCCGTTGGTGTAGTCAGCCAGTTCAATGTCCACTTTGCCGGTGGTAAACACGTTGGTCTTGGTTTCAGTTTTGTCGGTAAAGTAAGCCAGGGTAGCGCCTACGCCAACAACCGCCACCAGAGCCAGGCTAATTACGCCGGTAAGCAATCTCTTGTTTTTCATGACTATGTACCTCTAATACCTATTAGCTAGTAAACTGATCATCTGTGAATGTCTTGGGAAGTGCATTAAATACGGTCTCCGCGACTTCGTTGTCGATCACACTTTCGTCGCCAACAGCCTGCACTGCACAACCGGTAATATAAATATTACCGATTTCCCCGCTGCCAATACCTGTAGCAGCCACGTCCAGTGTCGTAAACAGTTTCTCAGCAATACGATTATCCGTAGCCAGCGCATTCACTTTTGTCTTATAGAAATAATATCCGTCTGTGATATCCATACCAGTGGTAACAGGCGTTACGGTCTTCGTGATCGTATCATATTTGTACCAGACATTGTTGGTGTCAAATGTGCCATCAATTTTTCCATTCAGCGCATCCATACCATGGATTCTTGCGACGATCCAGGAGTCCGGCGAACCCTCTTTAAGTGTAAACTGGGGGTCTTTGTAAATAGTTGTGCCTGCTACGATTTTATCATAGCTGATACCATCGGTATCACGAGCGCCTGTAGCAGCAACGTAACTACCTGTAATCGTTTGTGTTACAGCCGATTCATCCAGTACCAGGGCCTGCCCCTCAGGATACCCAGCTCCAACCGTGAACGTATTCTTCACCTCATTGGAGGAAGAAGTAAGCAACGCCAATGTGCCTCCGACTACTACTGCGCCTACCAGAACAACACATGTTGCCATTGTCGCAATTCTTTTTTTCGTCACAAAAATTACCTTCTTTCTAACTCTCCACTTTATGAATCACATGCTCCCTGCATGCACTCATTTTAAGTACAACGTATTCGAAAGATTACTTTAACAGCTGGACTGCTTCGGCAACAGCATTACCCTCGGTGTTATTGTCGGCCTGTACTGCAACGCCAATCACAGTAGTCGTCTTATTATCGGAACCGCTGAGATTAGTATTGTTCACGCTGGGATCAAGCTGCACATAGGTGAAAATAGCCTCTGTGCTCTGACCGCCCTCAACAATCTTGCCTGCCTTATTGTCATCCACAAACAGGTAGTAACCATCCAGAGAACCGTCGTCCGCAACTCCGTCTTTTCCAATGATTTTATCATCAGAGTTAGCGACCTTTTTCCAATTACTGTCAAAGCCAACATTCTTCGCTGCATCTTTGAAAATGTAATTGGCATCCTCTGCAGCCTGCGCATTCGTCACTTTCGCAATAATGTAGCTTTTCGGAGAATTAGCCTCCAGATGGAAAGTGGGATCTTTGGCAAACTCAGCGCCGGGGAGAAGGTCCGGATAGCTCTGATCAGTTCCCACGCGATTTTCTTTTCCCGGAGCAGGAGCAGTGGGCAATTCAGCACCCGGAGTAACCTTTGTCTCATCCAGAGTCAGCGCATTAGTCGCATAGCCGGTCCCCAGGGTAAAGGTATTGGTGACATCGTTGGACTTATCGCTCAGGTAAGCCAAAGTGCCGCCAACAGCGACTACACCTACCAAAGATGCCGATACGACTGCCATCATCAGTTTGTTCTTTTTCATGACTAAGTCCTCCCTTTGATTTGTGCGTTTCCGCATTTTAAAGTTCGCTTTGTTAAAGCAGATTTCTTATTGCCCCTATCCTATCATGCAAGACTTAAAGGGCACTTAAAAAACACTGCCTTAATTTTGTTTTTCTGTCTTCTTGCTTTTTTCTTCCTCATCTTCTTCGTTTGAAAAGATCTCCGGAATAAAGGTCAGCAAAATAATCACAATCAGCGTTCCACAGATAGCCAAAATGCCAGTTTTGGTGCGGATATTCATGCTGATGTAACCAAGATACGGCAGATGGAAGTCCATTTTGCCAACAATCCGATCGAAGGTAATCTCACCATCCGAATCCTCATTGGCATCCCCCTGTGTAACCACATAGTTTTCGTCAGGGTTTACTTCCACTACACGGTGGGTAACCATGGTGTCGCCTTCCAGCTGGTAGGTGACCACATCGCCAACCTGTAGTGTGGAAGGCTCCACCTCCTTTACATAGATCAGGCTTCCCACCGGGATGGTGGGCTGCATGCTGCCGGTGAGCACGGCCAGCTCAGTGTAACCCAGAATAACGGGTACAATGAGCACCGCGGCCAGCGCAAGCAGCACCACCATCAGAATGGTTGAAAGAAAACTACAAATTTTTTGAAGCATGCATCAAGCTCCTTGCCAGGTTTTTGTGCCCGCCTTATTCCGGGAAATCCAATCAGGACCCGGGCGTAGGCGCAGGCGTGGCCGCGGGCGCAGCCGCGTCAAAGGCGCTTTTCACCACTCCCACTGTAATCTCGGGGGGCTGTTCGATGGCCAGCACACTTTCGTGGTAAATAGTGACTGTGAAGTTTTCCAGGAATCCTTCGTCCCCCTGCAAAGCCTTACCCAGAACCACCTTTTCCAGAAGCTTGGTGCTTTCTTCGCCTGCCTCCAAAACATCCAGATAATAGTAATAATCATCCGAATAGGACTCTTCACTACTATCCTTTTCCCAGTTCCAAGACGTTGCATCATAGTCTTGGCCCATAACCAGATAAACGCTGTCTTTGCCCGTGTCTTTTTCAGCCTCAGCTTCTGCTTCCGCTACCGTGCTCTTGATCAGCACCTGATCGGGATTTATGCCGGATACCATGATTCGGGCGCGGACATAAGCATCGGAGGAATTGGTCTTATTGACAATGGACACCTGTTTGTTGCCGTCAGTCAGAACCTCTTTGATCTCCGTATCGATGCTTGCAGCAGCGAAGTTGTTCATAACGGAATTGGAGGAAACCGCCATCAGTGCCAGAGTGCCGCCCACCGTAACCAGCGCCAGAGCCAGAACGGCGATGCACAGTTTCGCATGGGTCTTAAACAACTTTTTCATGTTTCATCGCTCCTTTCCGGCTTAGTCTGTAACTACATTTTCTTCGGGTAGTACTTCTGTGTCTTCATCATGTTTTTTAGCGGTGATAATGATATCACCATTGCTATCCTTGTCGAACCGGTTCTCAACTCCGCCGCCATCGGTGGGAATGTTGGATTTTTGCTTTGTGTTGGTGAATTGTACAAGTTCCGGCTCAGTTTGGATATCTTCCGGCCCAATCTCCACTTCCTTGATCGAAGGATCGCAGTTATAGGCCTGGTTATCCAATTCCTCGATCTGATATCTCCCTGCCGGCAGCTCAAACGCCGTCACAGCATCGCCGGTTCCCTGCACATGGAAATACCAAACCGTGTCCTTCTTGCTGCCACTCAGTGCAGTTACTTTGAAGGTAAACATGTCGCGCCCATCACCGTATGTACCACCCTTGACAACTTTGTTGATGGTCAGATAGCCATTAGCAACCTGGTTCACAAAGGTCGTCGACATTTCCTTCTGAATCTGAGAATAGTACATCAAGCTCCAGACATTCTCCGCGCTCAGCTTCAGTACGGTCTGATCCTCATTCAGGGCCAAATACTTGCCATCATCAAGCTCATAACGCCCATTCTCAAAATCTGCCGGTGTAACGAACTCCGTATTCTCCAACGTCATTTGGCCAAAGTTTCCTTGGCCATTTTCCTGCATAAACGACACCACGGCCTCTTTGTCCTCCGCCGTGAGCAGGTTCTTAGTAACCACGAAGTAGCCACCATGTCCTGTGACGCTGCCTGCCATAATTCGGTCACCAGAGAACGGGAAATCCAGGTTTTTGCAGCTGGTAACCGGCTCACCCACGCCGGTATAGGTAGTGTTGGAGGTTACCTCCTTCTGGATCGCATTATCCGCTTGCTCCGTCACCGTATAGGTGTATTTAGAGCTTAGGCCAGTAAAGGTATATGTCGGATTTGCTGCCGTGAGCGTGGCGGTCTGTTGTGCTGCAGGAACCTCTGTTCCATTCTCACAGGCATGGAGCGTGACGGTAACACTCCAATTTTCGGGGGCCGCTCCCGCCCACTCTTTCGTGACCGTATAAGTAAAATCTCCGCTTTCCTTCACATAAACGTTGGAGAAAGAAGCCGTAACGGTCTGTTCCTTCCCAACAGTTCCGCTCTCATTTGTTGCATCTGCAACCAATGTGTAACCGAAGTCTGACAGATCCGCGTCTTGCTCGGTAACCTCATACTCCGTATTGGGAGCGAGGCCCACGACCTCGTATCTGTATACGCCGTCATCTCCCTCAGTAAATTCTGTGAAAGGAACATTTTTTGTGACACCATTCAGTTCAACATCAAAGTTGAGCTGCGTCTGCAATGCAGCAATCTCCTGCTCGGTCATGCCGGAAATGGTCTTTTCGATCACCAGGGTACCCGGTGTGATCTGAATAACAGGTACCGGATACGTTACCACATAGTCCTCATCGTTGTAGACATAGGAAACAGTTGCCATGTCATTGGAAGGGAAGCCCGGTTGTCCAGCCGATGACGTGCCGGTCCCTTCTTCACCTGTACTCGGATACGCCTTCAACTCCTGATATTTCTCGTAAGCAGCCGCGGTGGGCTCAATTTGAATGGTAACGATGTACTCCCAGCCGCTTTCCAGTTTGTACTCATCCGGGAATTTCAGCGTTACCTTTCCATCTGCATACGAAGGAGTCAGCGTTGCTGGCTCGTTGATGTCAGTCTCGGGGAGTGCAATCGAAGGGGACGGTCCATATTTAATGTTTCCTTCGCCGTCCTTGATCGTTAATGTCAGCTCGGCAGGCACTCCGGATTCCATGACCGGCTGGGCGTACGAACTGAAGGTATCGGTAATGGTCACATGGTCACACAGAAGCTGGGTGATATCCGCCGCAATCCCGGCGAAAATGCTATTCAACTCTTCTGCGTTAGTGGTGATGGCATTGTGTACCGTGGACTGCGTTGCGTTGGCGATTGCCTGCAGTCCTTCCAGCTTAGCGCCTTCTACGCCCACAGCATAGAAACGGTCAACCTGAATGTTTCCTGCTTCTTCAACGGCACAGTTCTGATTATTTTTAAAATAGTCGTGACCGCCGGCTCCATAATTATTTGCACGCCAGTAAGTTCCATTCTCGACATGCCCATCTTCCTGAATCCACGTCAAGCGGTAAGTAGGTTCGCCGTCCGTGAAGAAAATCATGATGGTTTCCGCATCATCACGGCACCCCTCACTACTGAGCTGCCTGTTTGCCTCGCGCAAGCCTGCCTGATAGTTGGTGCCGCCATTATTTCCATCCTTTGGCTCCAGCGTGTCGATCACAGAATTAGCCTCTGCTGCGGTTTCCTTCCAGCCGCTCGAAGTAGCTTGCTTGTTCCTTCCGCTGTCGCTTCCAGTAGAATTGCCCCAGAAGGACACAATATTGTAATGAACATCCAGTGTTCCCTTGGCTTGCTCTTCCTGCAGACTATTAACTAGGGTCTCACCTGCACTTTTAGCCTGATCCATCAGGGTTATCTTTTTGCCGTTAACCCATACCTCATCATCCATACTGTTGGATTCATCAAAAATCATGATGACATCCACCTTGGCCGGATCGGAAGTGGAACCCACCGCGCCGGAAACAGTCAGGTTCAAATCGTATGTGCCATTTTCATTGTCCACCACGTACTTTTCTCTGCTCAGCTCACGATCCACGACCGGGGCATTCTCTTTGGTGTACATCAGACAAATGGTCTTCTTATCTTGCTGGGCGCTCAGGGCACTGTATGCGGGGGTGCCGTTATCTTTATGTTTCTCCCAGCCCCAATCCCATTTTTCGATTACAGGCTGTACCTTGGTATAGCTGCGCACAGCGATCACGTTATCTGCATTGACAGAAGAAGGCTTCTCGCCGTACCATACTGCATACGTGTAGGTCGTGGTGTATTCACACTCACGGAACCAGCCGTCCCACGTTAGGTAGCCATCGCCTGCTTTTGTCCGTTCGGTCTTCTCCTGAAGCAGCCCTGCATTCCAGGTAGAGATATCCTGCCCCAGGAAGCGATCGGTGGCGTAGCTGAAATTATAAACTTCATTTTCAAAGGTGATCTGCGCAATTCCCGCTTCATTCACCAACTGGTCAACATCCATGTCTGCACCGGTGTTGGCCGCGGAAACCTCCTGTGTCAATGCATCCGAAAGCCTGGTTCCGTTTACACTGTACAGCTCAATGGGAAGGTTGAATGTAACATCACGGTTCAGGTTATCCTTGATGGTCCAGGTAATCGTAAACATAGAGAAGCCATCTACCGCAAAAGTAGTCGCCATATCCATAGCAGGCTCTTCTACTAGTGCTTCCTGCACAACCACATCACCGGTGGTCTGCTCCGTGGTATCTGCCACAGTCTCCACGGCAACCACTTCACCGTTTTCATTTTCCTTCAGATGCTGCACCGCCACGGTCTCAGGATCGGCCTCTTCCGGCAGCAGGGCCTGGGCATCAATCGATACCTGAACTTCCTTCTTGGGCTCTACTTCCTGTCCATCCACTTCGAAATGAATGTCCATCGCAACCAAACCGTGGTATCCCTGATCACTTGCACTCAAAGCCTGTTCCGCTTTGTTGTATTCATCACTGCCTTCCGCCACCAGACTGGCCTTCAGCTCGGCGCCCACAGGCAGTGCGCCTTCCGGAACCTGCACAGTAACAGTAACACCCTCCGCACCGGTTACCGGCTCAGAAACGGTGTATTCCGCCTCGTTCAAATCCTCAGTCGTTACAGGGGTCTCGCTGGGCACGGGAGTCTCGCTGGGAGCCGGAGTCTCACTGGGCACAGGGCTCTCGCTGGGCAGCGGGCTGGCGCTGGGCGTGGGGGTCTCGGTGGGCACAGCAGTACCCTCAGGGGTCTCGGTGCCTTCGGGAGCCGCAGAGGGCTCGGCGCTGGGCTGCTCACTGGACACAGCGGTCTCGGCCGGGGCCTGGGTGGGCTCAGTGGTGGGCTGCTCGCTCTCGACGGCAGGCTCAGTGCTGGGCTCGGCCACAGGCTCCTCATCGGAAGCAGTCTCGCCGGCGGGCTGCTCTGCAGGCTCCTCGCCGGTGGTTTCCTCCGGCTGAGTCACTTCCTCAGTCCCCTCGACCATCTCGGTCACCACCTGGCTGCTGGCAGCCAGCTCGCTGCCTGCCTCGGCGAAGGCGCTGTTGGGCACGATGCTGGCGATCATCATTACCGCCAGCGCCATGCTGAGTAAACGGCTCCACATTTTATGTTTCATAGTCTGTTTCCTCCCTAACCGGATTCTTTGGTCGTGCAAGATTTGGTTCGTCCTGCGGGGGTGACTCGTCTTCCAGGGTTTCGTCCACCGCGCTGTCCATCAGCTTGATCAGCTCCAGCGCACTGCGGAAATTCGCTTTCTCTCCCGTTTCGGCCCAGGTCACGCTGCCCTGCCAGGTGGAATGCTGGCGGTACATCACATGCACCACAAAGGTGGCCATCTTTCCTTTCTGTTCGGCAAGCTCTTCTCTTGTCATCTGCGGCTCCACCTTCTTCTGTGTGGTCTGCGGCTGCGGCCTTGGCCTCTGTGGACCGAAGCGTCTGGGCTGCTGTGTCCTGGCGGGGTAGTTCAGCCGGTCGCACAGGCGGTCGATGCTGTCCAGCACATCGCTGGTCCGGCCGATCGGCTCCGGCTGTTTGGAATAACAGTGATAGAGCCTGCCGGTCGCTTCGCCGCCCGCCCATGCGTCCACGCACACGCGGCACAGGTTCGGCGCCCCGGAATGGAAACCTTCCATGTTCAAATGCTCTTCACCTCGTCTTCCTCAAAGCTTTGAGCATACTATCCCACACGGCACTTAAAATCCGCTTAAAATCCGGCACAAAAATTTCATCTTTTTTTAAGAGAGCAGAAAAAATCCCCGGCAGCTTTGCAAAAAAGCCGCCGGGGATTGCTTTCATCCATATTTTGCTGTCAAAACACGAACTCTTTAACCATGATATTATACCTATTAATAAAGAAACGGATCGGTCCCGCCCCAACTGAAAACCCCGGCGCTCACACCGCTCCGCCACCGCCCGCATCAGGCCGATTTCCATTCATCCGAGGCTCAAAGTGACAAATATTGTCCTGTTTTTTGATGCCGCCCGTTCAGATTAACCAGATCAAAAAGGGGGGAATCACTTGAAATAAAACCGGATATGCTCTATTATTATTTCATATAGATAGCGGACAAAAGCCGGTGGGAGTAACAACAAAATAGTTGTTTTGTTGTGCATTCCCACCGTTTCAGATTTTCTGCGACCGTCCGGCTGCCAGAGGTGAAGCGCAACCATGACACACGATACCATTTACATCAAATTATTCGGCGAGTTTTCCGTCTGGGTGAACGGGCAGCCTGTCCCGCTGGACAACTGCACCACCAAGGCCATGCGGGTGCTGCAATTTCTGTTGTTCCGGTACCCGGCCGGTGTTTCCCGCAACACCCTGATGGACGCTTTCTTTGTGGATGACTCCACCAGCGACCCGGCCAACAACCTGAACGTGACCATCTCCCAGCTGCGCCGCCGCCTGAAAAAGGCCGCGCTGCCCGGTGAGGTGGGCGTGCAGCTGAAGAGCAATCAGTACACCCTCACCTGCTCGGTACCCATCCACAGCGATGTGACCCGCTTTGAGGAGTGCATGGCCCAGGCCGGGCAGACCACCGACGCGGACCAGCGGCTGGAGCTTCTTCTGGAGGCGGAGCAGCTGTATTCCGGCGACTTCCTGCCCCATCTGGCCATGGACGACTGGGCTGTGACCACCGCCGCCAAGTACCGCATGGACTATTTCGCCTGCCTGGACGCGCTGACCCAGCTGCTGCCTGAACGTGGCGAATGGGAACAGCTGCTGGGCATTGCCACCCGGGCCAGCTCGATGCATCCGCTGGAGGAGTTCTTCTGCCTGCGCATCGACTGCCTGATGAACCTGGAGCGCTACCAGGAGGCAAAGCAGGTATACGACCAGGCCATCCGCACCCTGACCGAGGACTTTGTGGTGAAGCCCAGCGCCGAGCTGACCCGTCGGTTCCAGCTGCTGAGCCTGGCCAACCAGGACAGTCACGAGACCATCTTCGAGCTGAACAACCAGCTGCGGGAGGCCGAGCACCAGCGGGGGCCTACTATTGCAGCTACCCCAGCTTCATCGACGTATACCGCATGTGCTGCCGCATGATCGAGCGCACCGGCCAGAGCGCCTGCCTGCTGCTGTACTGGCTGGTGGACCCCAAGGGCCATGCCCTCACCGACACCGACAAAATCGCCCAGGCCGCGCCGCTGCTGTCCGGCGCGATCCACGACAGCCTGCGCCGGGGCGACGCCTTCACCCAGCACGGGCGGGACCGGTTCCTGGTGCTGCTCATCGGCACCGACCGGGAAAACTGCGAGATCGTGGATCAGCGCATCCAGGCCCGCTACAAGCAGCAGCCGGTGCGCGGGGTGGCGCTGCGCCACTCCCTGCAGACCGTGGAGACCGACATGCCCTTCCCCAACAGCGGGATCTGGCAGCCCCAATGAGAAAGAGTGTGAAAGCTATGAACGATTTTTGCAATATTCACCCCAACAACGAGCCGGGCCGGCATTTCTGCGGCTACGGCCCGGTGAGCGTGCTGGTCCAGGTAACCGACCGCCAGGGCGACAGCTTTTCCGGTGTGGCGATCCCTTTGTGCGGCAGCGTGCCGCCCTTCGCCTTCTCCAGCTTTACCCAGCTCACCACCCTGCTGGACGAGCTGTGTGACGAGCTGGGCCGCCCGGTGCGCAGCGAAGCGCTGAACAGCTTTTCCGGCAATTCCACTCCCCTTCGCTGGACCCCGGCCCAGCCGGTGACCGCTCGCAAGCTGGGGCATTTCACCATCGAGATCCTCTATCGCCAGAATCAGAGCCTGCAGGGCCGCATCATCGTGCCGGACCGGGAGGAGACCCCCGCCGGACGGCAGAGCTTCCGCAGCGACATTGAGCTGCTGCACCTGATGCGGGAGTACATGAGCTGAGCAGCCGCTGCTTTTTCAACAGATTACATCCGCCGGATGCCGGGCAAGTCCCTGCATCCGGCGTTTTTGTTTTCCGGCATACCGGGGTACCCACCTCACTTTTATGCAGCAAAAAAGGCAGACCCCGCCGGGTCTGCCTTTGGTTTTGTCTCTTTATTCCGCCAGCACCCGGGCTGCCAGAGCAAGGGCATCCTCCGCGGACGTACTGTCGCCGATGTACTGCACCATCAAAATGCATCGGCCGCGCACGGCGCAGAACTCCACGACCCCCTCATATCTGCTGTTCATCAGGGCAAAATCCAAACCGGCGGGAAGCTTGTCTGCCTCCACCGAAACCGCATCATACAAAAAGCTGCTCTTCGCCATGGCCCGGGCGGCGGTCTGTGCACTGACCGGGACGCGAAGCTTGATGTAGTGCTGGAACAGCGACGGGCTGCTGCCATCCGGGCCGCTCAGCTGGGTGCAGTCCAGCTGGAAGGAGGAAAAAGGCGATGCGCAGAAGTCCACTCCGCCGCCCTCGATGCCGCCGAGGCCCGTGCCCGCAAACGGCCGGACCTCCGGCTCCAGCTGCTCAAGACGGAGGAGTCGCTCATCCCCCGGGGCGCTGCCCAGCGGAGCAGAGCGCGGCAGAAGCGACAGGAACGCGACGATCAGCACAGCCGTCAGCAGCACCATCACCGCGCTCTCCGCACGGCGCAGCAGGATGCTCCGGCGCAGCTGCCTGCTCTCCGGCCGCCTGCCGGCACGCAGGCAGCGCAGATAATGGGAAAAGTGCACAAACGCCGCGGCCACCGAGGCGACCATCGCCAGAACAAACAGCAGCAGCATGGGCAGAATCCAGCCCAGCTGCACAAAGGCGAGGCAGACCGCGTCGCCGATTGTCATATCCCGGCCAAACGCCAGCCTGCCCGCAAACAGCATCGCCACCCAGAATACGGCGTAGAGTGCCTTTGCGATTACATCGTTGCGAAGACTCCGGCGCACGGGGGTAAGCGTCTCGCTCTGCCACTCCGGGTCGGTGTGCAGCTCGGTGGTACCGGGTGCAGCGGCGTACAGGTTGAACCAGTCGCTTTTGCACACAAACTGCCATCCGCCCTCCTCATACAGGCGGCGCTGTTCCTCCGGCGGCTCCGTGCTGCGCTGGGGCGCGGCATCCAGCCGGTAGATTCTCTGCGACGGCTCGCCGCGCTCAAAGCGGGTCAAAAACGTCCCGCAGCGGCGGACCAGCAGCCCCCGCGCGGCCATCTGTGCATAGTACTCCTCCCGCTCGGCAATCGCCCAGGCAGGCAGAGAAATTCTGTAAACTCGTTTCACAGCCGGTTCACCTCCATCTTTTCGCCGTCGGACACAAGCGCCCGCAGGCGGTTGTACTCGGTGCGCAGCGCCTCGCGCCCGGCATCCGTCAGGGCGTAGGTCTTGCGCCGCTCGTCCTGCTTTTGCAGTTCGATCAGCCCCTCCTTTTCCAGCCTGGACAGAAGACCGTACATCGTCCCCGCACCCATTGTGACCCGGCCCGCACTGGCCTCGGAGACCTGCTGCATCAGCCGGTAACCGTGCGCGGGGCGCAGAAGAGCCAGAAGCAGGTAATACATTGCCTCGGTCATCGGTGTGTTCTGTGCCATGGCGCGCCTCCTCTCTATTGC
Source organism: Allofournierella sp. (assembly GCF_017889395.1). Lineage (NCBI taxonomy): Bacteria > Bacillati > Bacillota > Clostridia > Eubacteriales > Oscillospiraceae > Allofournierella > Allofournierella sp. The sequence goes on from NZ_JAGHKE010000006.1 coordinate 12,247, forward strand.
GCCGCGATATATCGCGACGCGATATGTTTCCCCCTTCAGATTAACACATGGGGCGCAGACCGTCAAGGCAGCACAGAGGCCCGCCCTTTCGTTTTCTTTCCCCATTTTGATCCTGTTTCCAAGCAAAAAAGGCAGACCCCGCAGGGTCTGCCTTTTTGTTTGGTTTGCTTTTTCGATTACCAGGGAGTGAGCTCCAGGTACAAATCCTTGTACTGACGGGCGGAATTGGTCCAGGACACATCCTTCGCCATATCCCGCTGGACCACCTCGTCCCAGTGATAGCGGCTGGTGAAGTATTCGGTCTTGGCCCGGTTGATGGCGTCCAGCAGCAGGCCCGCGTCGTAGCGGTCGAAGGTGAAGCCGTTGCCGCCGCCGTTGAACACGTTGTAGGGCTCCACGGTGTCCTTCAGGCCGCCGGTCTCGCGCACGATGGGCAGGGTGCCGTAGTGCATGGCGTTCAGCTGGGTCAGGCCGCAGGGCTCGAAGCGGGAGGGCACCAGCAGCACATCCGCACCGGCGTAGATCCGATGAGCGCGGGACTCATCGTACTGGATGCAGGCGCTGAACATGCCCTTGTAGGCGTTCTCGTAGTAGCGGAAGGTGTCCTCATACTCCTTGTCGCCGGTGCCCAGCACCACCACCTGGGTGTTGCCGTCCATGATCTGGGGCACGATGGCGTTCACCAGATCCAGGCCCTTCTGGTTGGTCAGGCGGGAGATCAGGCCAACGACCAGCTTGCCCTCGTCCTCAACCAGGCCCAGCTCCTTCTGCAAAGCCAGCTTGTTCTGGGGCTTGCGCTCCAGCACGTTGGTGATGTCGTAATTCACGGCCAGGGCCGGGTCGGTGGCCGGGTTCCACATGCCGTAGTCGATGCCGTTCACGATGCCCCGCAGCTTGTAGCTGTGGTAACGCAGATGGTCCTCCAGCTTTTCGCCGTATTCCGGGGTCTGGATCTCCCAGGCGTAGGTGTTGCTCACGGTGGTGATGCGGTCGGCGTAGGCCAGGCCGCCCTTGAGCATGTTGGCATCCCGCCAGGCCTGCTGCAGCGCGCCCATGTTGAACACCTCGGCGGGCAGGCCGGTCCAGTAGCGGATGGTGGGAATGTTGTAGATGCCCTGGAACCGCAGGTTATGGATGGTGAGCACGCTCTTGGCGCGGCCCACGGGAGAATCATGGAACAGGGTCTTCTGGAATACCGGCACCAGAGCTGCCTGCCAGTCGTGGCAGTGGATGATGTCGGGAATCCAGTTCATGTAATTCAGGGCAGCCAGCGCGGCCTTGCTGAAGAAGCAGTATTTGGGGATGTCCTCCACCAGGCCCACATAGGGGTTGCCTGCGGAGAAGAACTCCTGGTTATCGATGAAGTCGTAGACCACACCGTCCCAGATGTACTCCATGATGCCCACATAGTAGCTGCGGCCGGTCTCGCCCAGGTCCATGTAGAACTCGCCCCGGTAGACCATCTTGTCCTGGTACTTCTGGGGGATACAGGCGTAGCGGGGCAGGATGACCCGCACGTCGCAGTTCTGCTTGACCAGCTCGCGGGGCAGCGCGTACATCACGTCGCCCAGACCGCCGGTCTTGACGAAGGGATGGCACTCGGAGCCGATGAAGGCCACGCTCCGGCGGGGGGTGTCGTACTGGGGCTGGGCGGGAGCCGCCTCCACCACAGGCTCGGCAGCGGGTGCCGTCTCCGCTACGGGTGCGGCGGGCTGCTCGGCCACAGGTGCGGCCTCCTCTGCGGGGGCAGCGGGCTTGGTCTCCTCAGCTGCCTTCTTGGCGGCAGACTTGGCCTTTTTGGCCGCGGTCTTCCGGGTGGTGGTCCGGGTCTTCTTGACAGGCTCTGCCTCGGCAGAAGGCTCGGCCTTCTCGGCAGGCTCTGCCTTGGCAGCGGGCTCGGTCTTCTTGGCAGGCTCCGCCTTGGGGGCAGGCTCGGCCTTCTTGACAGGCTCCGCCTTGGGGGCAGGCTCGGCCTTCTTGGCAGGCTCCGCCTTGGCGGCGGGCTCGGTCTTCTTGGCAGGCTCTGCCTTGGGGGCGGGCTCAGCCTTCTTGGCAGGCTCCGCCTTGGCGGCGGGCTCGGTCTTGGTTACGGGTTCACTCTTGACGGGGGCTGCTTTCACAGACTCCGCGGGTTTCTTAGCGGAAGTCGAAGCACCTTTGGCTTCGGCGGTCTTTTTCTGGGTGGACTGCGCTTTTTTCTGTGCCACAACAACTCTTCCTTTCAAATGGTGATCGCACCGCGCCGCAGGGCGATGGGCCGCCCAAAAGGTTCCCCTTCGGCCCAACCGCCGGTTTCGCGCGGCGTGGGAGCATGCCGTTTGCCGCTCCCGGGTCCCTATAAAAAAAGTTAGCATATTCCCGCCGGAATTGCAATTGCCGGGGCGTTTTTTTCTTCTACCACTCTAAAGTTTTACACAAAGAAATACTTTTGCCGTGGAAAACCACCGCCGGGCCGGAGCAAAACCCGTTGGTCAGCCAACCGCTTTTTTGCGCCGCAGCGCCTATACTTGTATTCGGGGACTGCGGTTAAACGCCGCACAGGGCGCACCCGTCCTGCTCCCCGGAAGGAGCATATGTATGCAGCACACCCTTTATCTGGCCGCCCTGGTCCAGATCTGCCTTTCCGGCTCGATCCTTGTGGCACTTCTGCTCTGGCTGTTCGTCACCCACACCCTGGGCACACGCCGCCAGGCGTTTTTTGAGCTCACAGGTTGAGCAGCACCAGCGCTGCCAGAATCATGCCCGCCGCGCCCAACTGACGGCGATTCAGCCGCTCCCGGAACAGAAAGAAGCTGGTCACGCTGATCACCAGAATTACCCCCACGCTGTAGGAGGGGTAGACCAGAAAGGCGGGCAGCTGGCCAAGGGCCGCCAGCAACAGCCGGGAGGACAGAAAATTCGGCACACCCGCCAGAATGCCGAACAACACATCCCGCTTTGTGACCGGGCAGCGCCGCCGGAGCAGCAGCACCAGAGTGGCCAGCCCGGCGAACAGAAAGATATAGAACATGAACAGCCCGTCGTCCTGCCGTCGGCCCAGCTGGTTGAACACCTTGGACATGGCATCGGCGGTGCCGTTGAGCAGCAGGGTCAGCACCAGCGGCAGCAGATACACCCTCTGTTCCGCCGCCGCGGCTTTGCCGGGCAGGCCGTTCATCACCACGGCAGCCGCCACCGCCAGCACCACGCCCAGCCCCTGCAACAGGGTGGGCCGCTCACCGAACAGCGTCACGGACAAAAGGATCGGCACCAGCACCCCCAGCCGGGTGAACACCGAGGAGAGGATCGCCCCGTTTTTGTGGATGCTGTAGCCGTTGGCCGCAAGGGACGCCAGATAGATCAGACCGGTGATGGCCCCCAGCCAGCAAGGGGTAGCATCGCCGCTGTAGAGCGTTTTGGGCTGCAAGGTGGCAAAGGCCAGCAGCGCACAGGTGATGTAGTTCACAAAATACACCCCATACGGGCTGCCGGTGTTCAGATATTTCAGTACCAGCGCCAGCACCGCGCTGAACATCAGGGCCAGGAACAGAAAAAGCATTCTGGGCTTCCCCTTTCGTGTTTTGAAAATGTTGTACCCTTTACTATATAACATCTTTGCCCCAAAGAAAAGCCGCCGGGCCTGCCGCTTTTTCTCCCGGGCGCAGAAAAGCCGGTCAACCATTGACTGACCGGCTTTGTGTCATTCCGGGCGCTGCGATCGCCCTGCTTTTGTTTTCCGGCCCGCTTTTTCCAGCGCGGCGCAGTGGAGGCAATATTCCTGATGCACCGTCCGCTATGCTATAATGAACGTGGCATCACAATCGGACGAGGTGACCTTTATGACAACCGACAGAAAACAGCTTCTTTTCCGGGGCGCTGTCATTGCCGCTGCCCTGCTGCTCTGCGCCGGGGCGGTGCTTTTTGCGGCAACCCGCCAGCGCCGGTTTTCCGGCCAGATCCTCCGGTCTGAGGGGAACGGCACCTTTCTGGTCCAGCCCGAAGACGGCAAGCCCTTTTATCTGCTTGTGTCCGACGAAACTTTTGTCTTTTCCTTTCTGGACGGGTTCGACACCCGGTCCTTCCGGGAGGGCAAACTGACCGATACGGTGCAGGTGTCCGCCACGGTTGCAGGCCCGAAAAGGCGGGTGACCACGGCAAACGGCACGACCGCGTCCGCCTGGCCCGCCGTTCAGGTGGAGGTGCAGGGGTGGCTGCAGCCGGAACCGGTCACCCTGGCGGACGGCACCGGCGTGCAGGTCTGGCAGTATGCCCGGGACACGGCATACACCCTGGCGGACGGCACCGAGCTGCTGCGGGTGGATACCCCCATCGGCCCCGAAAACGTTTACACCGGCGGCGTGGGGAGTCTGGCCCAGCTGCCGCAGCAGGCGCAGGAGAAGATTCTTGCCTTCTATGAGGCGCAGGGGCTTCTCTACGACGAGCGGGCCCAGCTGGAGCGGGCCTACCAGGCCTATTGCCGGTGGGAGGGCCCAGAACCCTTTTCCGCCCACACTCTGGGCCAGGAGATCGGCCCCACCGCCTCCGGCGACCGGGTCATCTATTTTATGACCTCGGTGCGCCTGCCCGTCAGTGGGAACGAAACGACCGAGCTGCGCCTGGGCGCTGCCTTTGACAAAACCACCGGGGAACGGATCGAAACCGAGGCCCTATTCACCTGCCCGCCGGAAGAGCTGGCCCAAAGGCTTCTGGACCTTGCCGGGATCACCGACCCGGCCCAGCGGGAGGCGATGGTCAGCGCCTTTGATGCCGGGAACATCATCTTTTTCCCGGAGAATCTGGAGCTGAGCTTTCCCCAGGGCAGCCTGCCCGGCCAGGAGCACAGCACCCTGATCGGTCTGGAATACGAAGAAGGGCTGCGGGGCCTTTTGGTGGATGGAGCGGTTCCCCACGCGCCGGACAGCGCCGATTGACTCGGGCGCGCCGCCGTGTTACGCCCGGCGAAGCGCTGTTCTGCCCGCTTTGCGGGGCCTGCAATGAATACGGGAGGTGTTTTTATGAGACCCATGAAACAAACGGCCAACAGGCTTTTATCCGCATTGTTCCTCGGCAGCTTTGCCGTGTACTGCACGGTTTTTGCGAGCGCCTTCGCCGAACTTCCTCTGAATATTTCTTCCCTGCATCAGGGTCTGCTGCTGTTCTCCCATTTTATCCCCGCATTTTTTCTGGAGCTGCTGTTGTGCCGCACCGCGGCGCGGCGCTGGCGGCTGCTGCTCCCGGCACTTCCCCTGCTGGCGGCGGGCCTCTGGTTTTTGTCCCGTGCAGAGTGGCATGTGATGGCGTGGGTGCTGTATCTGATCTGGTGCATTCCTCCGCTTGCGGGCTGCCTGGCGGCGCAGCTGGCTTTTTCGGTTTACCGCAAATGGAAAAAACGGTAGCATTCACCGTGGGGCAAAGCAGCCTGCGGCATGCGTGTTCCCGACAAAAAGCCGGTCAACCCTTGGTTGACCGGCTTTTTTGCATGTTTTACTATTTTGAGAAAATCCGGTGGCCCCAGCGGCAAAGAAACGGCGCTGCCGTTCTCAGAACGCCAGGCTGACCGCGATCAGGAACATGGCATAGTAGTAGGTCAGAAGATTGGCCACGTGCACGGCAGGGTGCCTGGAAGGGTAAAAATACAGAAACAGGATCAGCAGATCCGAAATCCAGAACAGCGCCGCCCCTGCCAGCACCAGAAAGCACCAGGGCTGGCCCATGCCAAATGCCAGCTGCAGACCCTTGCCCAGCAGCGCCGAAACAAAGGCTGCGTAAAGCACCACCCAGGGGCGCATCCGCCCGGTCTGCATTCCCGGCATGCCGGACAGCGCCGCCGCGCCGCCAACCCCCAGCACCGCGGCCAGCGGCACCGGCCAGCCCATGGGCTGCAGTCGGCACAGGCCCCACACAAACAGACTGTGTCCGGCCAGAAAGGCACCCAGTCCGGCCAAAAACAGGCCCGGACGGCGCAGGTCATTGTAGAGCGCCAGCACCACATCCCCCGCCACACAGCACAGCAGCGCCGGCAGCAAGCGCCAGAACGCTTCGGGACGGCTGCCCAGGGCAGCGCACACCGCCGCCACGGCCACAAACAGGAGGCTGCACAGTGTTTTTTCGGGCAGATACCCCCGCCCCGGCAGGCGCAGCCGCCGCACCAGCAGCCACAGGGCGGCGGTGTAGGCCGCTCCCATTCCCAGGATATACGGTACGCTCATAGCCGCGCCTCCTTTGCATTATTCCACCTTCAGTATAGGAAAAAAACGCCCGGCCATCAATTGGTGCCCTGCCCAAAAATCCGGCAGAGCCTTTGGCTACCCTGCGAAGCTTCGGTTTCCGGGCCCTGCAGAAAATAGGACCGTTTCATCGATAAAGCATAAGATACAGCAGAAAACCAGATACAGCACCATCATGTACACAGGATAAAATGCGTAGCAAAAATATTGCCACCATTTTTTGTGATATCCACGTTCTCCGTTGTACAGCCAGATGATCGGCAGCGCCAGCAGCGCAAGCCCCTGCTGGACAATCTCCAACGTAACGCCGAAGATATTTACTTCGAAATACAATCCCCCCAGCAATTCCACATTGATATAATACAGAATCATTATCTGGGCTAAATAATCCCACCATCTTTTTTTATGGAACGCATAGAAGGCGAGAACCGTCAGGACACCAAAGCCATAATAGTCCACAAAGGTGATCGTTCCTGTGAGCCATCCTCCAAATACGATCAGGAGGATCAATAGAATTTTTACCGCGATATTCCTGCTGCTCTTTATTTTATCGATGCCGAGCATGCATACGATCGCGATCAGGAACGTCCATAATACATTTTAATGATACGGATATAACCATCTGCCCCCTGTCATCAGGTTAAATGGAATTTCCGAGAGGAGGGCAAAAACAAGCAGCCTGCCCATGTACTTTTTAACATTTCGGGTACGGAAATATCCTTCCGCGATCAGAAACGCAAAGATCGGGAACGCCAGCCTTCCAACGTTTGTCATCCAATGCTGACCGGTCAAAAGCGTCGCCCATAAATGGTCCAGCAGCATGAACACCATGGCAAAAACATGCAGACCAAACGAAGTGATCCCCATTTTTTTTCTTTTCCAAATTATCAGCTTCTTTCCGTTCTCTTTTGTGCGTCATTCTCTGGATACAGCGGCATGAAAGCAAGCGGCTCCCCCGACCTGTTTTCCCTCTGCCGGCCGGGACTTGCCTGCTGCAACGAAGATATTATTATACCCAGAAAGTGTATCCAAAAAGGATTTCCTCGTCAAGCCAGGATGCATTTTGCCCGGCACGCCTGCGCAATCAAGGCTGGAATCCATCCGCCAAAGCGAATAAAAAATCTATCTTCCGGCAGCTCTTTTCCAGCGCTGCACTTTAAAATTCGCATCGTTGCGCTATACTGTTTTGTGATCTCCAGATAAATCGCAGAGGTGAACGATATTGAAAAGCAAATCATACCGGAGGCCCTGGCATCTGTGTGCCGTTACGTTTGTGGCACTTTTCTTCTATGCCATTGGCAGCTATGATTTTATCAACATTGCACTGAAAAATGAGGAATACCTTTCCGGAATGTACACGCAGGAAGGGGTCGCATACTTTTTGAATTATCCGCTGCCCCTGCTCCTGCTGTTTGGGCTGAATGTTGCGGCAGGGCTTTCGGGCATTCTGCTTGCTTTGTTCCGGCCAAAGATTGCCGGCAGGCTGCTGTTTCTCTCCGGCGCAGCCAGTGCCTTGCTGATTTTTATCACCGTAACCTTTATGGACCGGCTGCGCATCATCGACCTCTCCATGACGGGGACGGATGCGCTTGTGTGTCTGGCCACCTTCGCCCTGGCGTTTTACTATTCCCGCCTGGGAAAAAATACATAAAACCGTTTTGCCGCAGGAGCTCTGCTATGCCTTCCTGCGGCTTTTTTCTGTTCAGACGCAAAAAACCGGCCAACCAATGGTTGACCGGTTTTGCGGCATGCCGTTCCCAAAAAGATATTTTGAGAGATGATTGCCTACGTTTAAGGTCAGTGAAATCGAGTTTACAAACGGCTTGCCTTTTGCTTTGCAACAGATATCTCTGTAAGAAAGGCTGTGTCAGAAGTTTGGCTTTGTATTATTGTTTCTCATTGATCCGTTTAATCTTGTAATCGTGTATTTTCGCCTGAATAAAAACAATCGCAACATTTAAGAGCGTGATGAATTCAGAAAGCGCATTATGGTACCATGACGCAACTGATGTCAACACTAAAACGGCGAGAACTGCAAACCAAAACCATCTGTCAGAACCATAGAACGCCCTTAATTTATCGTCTTCGACTGCAGAGATAATACTATCCAAAGGTTCCTTTTGCTGAGTTAATGAAAGGCGAAGTGCTCCCGGGTTTGCTCGCTTGAGAATCAAGACAGGCCTTATTTCTGCATAGCTGATAATGGAATTCATCAATGTTTCAGCAACAAGAAAACATTTAAAAACCATAATGAGGGGATTGAGAACCGAATATTCATTGTTCACCCAACTTAAAACCCATAGACCCGCCGCGGTAAAAAACGTACCCCATCCCATTGTGAAGTTCATAATGTTATTTATATGCGTATAAAGCTTCCTTTTTTGTTTCATAGATTGTTAACCTCTTTCTGTTGAGGATACCGTTTTTACCAACCACTGAATTTGTGCTGAGGCGGTGCGGTGAATAGGGAGGCGGGCGTGCACGCGGCTAGCCGAGCAGAACTTTACAGAAGATTCTGGGACATCCATCTTTGGTGTCCACCATGCGCTATTCCCGCACGCTGGAAGATTAGAAAGACAAAGCAGTCGATGTGTTGGACGCCGAAAAAACAAACAGTTGCACACAGACAGCAAAAAACTTCACGAGCCAAAACAACAAAAAAGCCGAGAAGCATTAAACTTCTCGGCTGGTGGTTGCGGAGGCTGGATTTGAACCAACGACCTTCGGGTTATGAGCCCGACGAGCTACCAGGCTGCTCCACTCCGCGCTATTTTGTTTGCCCTCTTGCTGAGTGCTTATATATAATAGCATACGGAACAGGGGTTGTCAAGCCTGTTTTTGAAAAAATTTTTCCTGCGCTCTCCGGCCCCGCCGAGGCGGTGTCCGGCTCACTCTACCGGCTCCGCTCCCACCTGCGCCATATCGAACTCCACGATCTCGTCGCCGCTGGCCTGCTGGGCCGCGCTGTCCGCCTGGGGCGCGCCGTCCGCCGAGGCCTCAGCCGCTCCCTCCCCAAAGCCCGCGGCGGTCTGGGCCGCCTGCTCGCTGGTCAGGGGCGCGGGGGTGGCGGCGGCGCTGGTCAGGCCGGTCACCTCGCCGGAGGGCTGGCTCAGCAGATACGCCCCCACCGGCTTCTCCTTATACACCAGCAGCACGCACTGGCAGGTGTTCTGGCCATCCGACCGGGCCGGGCACTCCACCAGCCACTTCTCCACGGTTTTGCCCTTGCTTTCCGCCAGATCAAAGCCGCTCTCTTTCACCACCGTGTTGAAGGCGGAAAAGCTTTCGTCCCATTTCTTCGGCACCTTCACCTTATCCACCGTGGCGGTGGTCAGGTCCACCTCCAGCCCGAAGCCCTTGAAAAACGCGGCGATGTCCTCCGAGACTGCGATTTTCTCCGGGATGGCAGTGGCCCCGCTCTGGGCCGCCGAGGCGTTTGCCTCCAGCGCGCCGTCCCCCGCGTGGATGAAGCCGCTCACCGCCAGCACCGCCCCCGCCAGCGCAATGCCGCACACCGCCGCGGCCCCCAGTCTGCGCAGGCCTTTTTTGCCCAACGTCAACACAAACATTCTTTGCACCCTCCTCTGTGAACTGCTCTTCGGTCATGCGAAGCACTGGTCCATAACTATGCTGTGCCGGGCGGTTTTATGCTCTGCCACGAATTTTTTGCGCCGCTTTCACATTTTGTCCACACCGCTCCCCTATTATGGTAATATAAAGAGGTAATACCGCACAATTTCAGGTGGTGGAGCGCGCCGGAAAATTTTTTGTGCTATGAACCAAAAAGCACAGCCAATCCTTGGTGGATTGGCGAGCATTTTTGGAAAATAGCACGGAAAATTTTGGCGCGATACGCCGCCTGAGCCGGCAGGCGTGAATTGTGCGGTGTTACCTAAAGGCAATACTGCGTGCCCGGGCCGCTTGCCCGCCCGTTTCACAGCAATTAACAGGAGGTAATCTTTTATGCCAAAAATCCTGATCGTAGATGACGAACCCCGCATCCGGGACCTGATCCGCGCCCATCTGGAGCACGAAAACTTCACCTGTGAGGAAGCCAGCGACGGCGGCGCGGCGCTGGCGGCTCTTTCGCTGGGCGGCATCGACCTGGTGATTCTGGATGTGATGATGCCCTTTGTGGACGGCATGACCTGCCTGCGCCAGATGCGCAGCCGCAAGATCGACACGCCGGTGATCATGCTCACCGCCCGGGGCGAGGAATACGACAAGCTGGCCGGTCTGGAAAGCGGCGCGGACGACTATGTGGTCAAGCCCTTCAGCCCCCGGGAGCTGGTAGCCCGGGTGAAGGTGGTGCTCAACCGCACCCTGCCCAGAACCGAGGCGGAGGGCGGCGTTTACACCTTCGGCGGCCTCACGGTGGACTCGGTGAGCCACAGCGTGAAGATCGACGGCCAGGAGGCCTCGCTCACCCCGAAGGAGTTCGATCTGCTGGTGTTCCTGGCCACCAACCGGGGCATTGCCCTCTCCCGCGAGAAGATTCTGCAGAAGGTGTGGAACTACGACTACTACGGTGAGGACCGCACGGTGGACACCCACATCAAGATGCTGCGCAGCCATCTGGGCCGCTATCGGGACGCCATCGTCACCGTGTGGGGCATCGGCTACAAGTTCGACCCGGAAGCGGTCAAGTAAGGGGCGGCGCTCATGGCAAACACCAAACCCCATTTTCTCAGCCTGCGCTACCGGCTGATGATGTTCCTGTGCCTGTCCAGCGCCTTTGTGCTGATTCTGGTGTGGGTCTTCGTGACCCAGTTCATGCAGCCGCTGTACAACCACTATATTTACAAGCACCTGCTGAACCAGGTGAATACGGTGGTGTCCATCATCGAATCCTCCACCGAGCCCATCAGCACCCGCACCCTGCCCATCATGGACGCAAAGGTGAGCAGCAGCTTCGAGTCCTCGCTGCTTTCGGCCATCCAGAGCCGCAAGCTGGACGCCTCCAACACCTGCTTTGACCTGGCGGACTCCACCCTGCAGCACGTGACCGGCTTCGAGAACCTGTACCCCTGCCTTCTGCACGAGGCCTCGTTCACCACCTCCATCAACGGCAAGACCTCCATCTGGAACGGCAGCGTGGTGGAGAGCCTGCGGGCCACCGTGCTCAGCCAGGGCTACGTGAAAAAGGAGCTGGTGGTGGACAAAAACGCCTCCACCCGGCAGATGGCAGTGGGCCGGGTGGCCAAAAACGGCGACGAGACCTACTCGGTGATCTTCTGCACCAGCCTGGCCCGCATCGACGAGGCAGGCGTGGTGCTGGGCCAGCTGATGCCCTGGATCTTCCTGTGCCTGATGGCCTTCTCCGTTGTGGCCTCCTGGCTGTTCAGCCGCTGGTTCACAAATCCGCTCACCAAGCTTTCCCACGCCACCCGGCAGCTGGCAGAGGGCGACTACTCGGTGCGGGTGAACGTGCCCGAGACCGATGAGATCGGCCTTTTGGCGGCGGACTTCAACCACATGGCAGGCGAGGTATCCCGCGCGGCGCAGCTGCAGCGGGACCTGCTGGCCAACGTGAGCCATGACTTGCGCACCCCGCTGACCCTCATCAAGGGCTACGCGGAAACGGTGCGAGACCTGACCGGCGATGATCCGGACAAGCGCACCGCCCAGCTGGATGTGATCGTGGACGAGACCGACCGGCTGAGTGGGCTGGTGAACAGCGTGATGGAGCTTTCCAAGATGAGCAGCGGCACCGACAAGCCGGAGAAGGTACGGTTTGACCTTTCCCAGCTGTGTGAAGAGGTGGCCCAGCGGTACGAGGCGGTGTGCGCCCAGAACGGCTACACCCTCAAGCTGGAGCTGCCCCAGGCGGAGACCGACTGCACCGTATGCGCGGACCCGGCCATGATGGAGCGGGTACTGCACAACCTGCTGGGCAACGCCATGCACCACATCGGGCCGGACAATGTCTTCATCCTGCGGGTGACCGCCCCGGAAAAGGGCACCGTGCGGGTGGAGGTTGCCGACCACGGCGCGGGCATCGCCAAGGAGGACCTGCCCTACATCTTCGACCGCTACTACCGCAGCCGCAGCGACGCGGGCAAGGTGGGCACCGGTCTGGGGCTTTCCATCACCAAGGCGATCTTTCAGAGCCACGGCTTCCGCTTCGGCGTGAACAGCACCCTGGGCGAGGGCTCCTGCTTCTGGTTCGAGGCAAAGGATCAGGACTGACCGCCCTTCCCCGTTTCCCATAACGCAAACCGCCCCCCGCACCCGGAAACCCCGGGCACGGGTGGGCGGTTTTGTTTATCCGGCGGGCGTGGTGTTTTTCTGCAGCAGGATGGCCAGCTGCAGCACCAGCTCCTCCGGGGTGGGGCGCTCATCCCGGAAGCCCAGCCCCGTCCACAGCGGTGCAGCCCCATCGGCGGGATGGTCATAGGCCTGATCGATGGCCCGCTGCATCTGATCCCGCACACACTCCGGCGTGGTGCCGTTTTCCCGGGCAATTTTCTCCAGGATTTTTTCAAATTGTTTCATTTTACATTCCTCCATCTTTTGAAACATCCCTTGTTCTTTAGCACAAGTATATAATTCTTTTGATGTCGAAATCACACCTGCTTTGTCGACGAAACAAAAAAAGATGGAAAAGCATTCCGCTTTTCCATCTTTCATCATTCGATCATGGCCGCTACTACCTTCAGCACCCGTGCCTTCTCCTCCCGGGGCAGCTCCTCCAGCAGGCGGGAAAGCTCCGAAGCCGCGCCTTCCGCCGCCCGGTCCACCACATCCACCAGCAGGCTGTCCGCCGAGACCTCCAGCACATTGGCGATGGCCACAAAAGTATCCATCCGGGGAATCTTGGTTCCCCGCTCGATCACGCTCACATGGGTGGGGCTGATGTCCACAAGGGCGGCAAGCTCTTCCTGGGTCAGGCCCTTCTTTTCTCTCGCAGCTCTGATTCGCTGCCCGACTGCCCTGGCATCCATTTTCCCGCCTCCTTCTTTAGACCGTGATATTACTCTAAAGATAGTATACGGTGACAGCACTTTGTCTTACAGAATCCAAAAACCAAACAGTCGTTCTAAAGAGCAACCGAGCAAAACAAAAAAAGCGCCCGTTCCGGAAATTTCCCGGAACGGGCGCTTTGCGCTTATGTGTTTACTTGTTCTTGTCGAACAGGTCCTTCAGATTCTTGAAGAAGCCCTTGCGCTGCTCGTAGTTTTCGTCCTTGAGGGTCTCCTCAAAGGCTTTCAGCGCCTCGCGCTGGGCCTTGTTCAGCTTTTTGGGGATCTCCACGTTCACCTTCACGTACTGGTCGCCACGGCCGCGGCCACCCAGATACTGGATGCCCTTGCCCCGCAGCCGGAAGGTGGTGCCGCTCTGGGTGCCTTCGGGCACGGTGTATTCCACCTTGCCGTCCACGGTGGGAACCACCACAGAGGCGCCCAGCACCGCCTGGCTGAAGGTAATGGGCACGTTGACCCATACATCGTAGCCGTCCCGCTCGAACATGGGGTCGGGCCGCACGGTCACGATCACGATCACGTCACCGGCGGGGCCGCCGTTCACGCCCGCATCGCCCTGACCGCGCAGTGCAATGCTCTGGTCGTCGTTGATGCCCGCGGGGATCTTGACCTCCAGGGTCTTCTTCGCGCCCACCTTACCGGTGCCGTGGCAGTGGCCGCAGGGGCTGCTCACGATCTTGCCCTTGCCGCCGCAGCGGGAACAGGGCTGCTGCTGCTGCATGACCATGCCGCCCATGCGGATGTTCCGCTTCACATAGCCGGTGCCGTGGCAGTCCGGGCAGGTCTCGGGGCTGGTGCCCTTGGCCGCGCCGCTGCCGCCGCATTCGGGGCAGGTATCCTGCTTGTTGATGGTGATGGTCTTGGTGCAGCCGTGCACAGCCTCCATGAAGCTGAGCACCAGGCTCACCCGCACATCTGCACCCTTGCGGGGGGCGTTGGGGTTGGCCCGGGCACCGCCGAAGCCGCCGCCAAAGCCACCGCCGAAGATATCGCCGAAGATGTCGCCCAGGTCCACGCCGCCGAAGCCGCCGCCAAAACCGCCGAAGCCGCCGTTGAAGCCGCCCGCGCCGCCTGCGCCTGCGCCGTAGCTGGGGTCCACGCCTGCAAAGCCGAACTGGTCATACCGGGCGCGCTTTTCCTTGTCGCCCAGAACCTCGTAGGCCTCGTTCACTTCCTTGAACTTGGCCTCGGCCTCCTTGTCGCCCGGGTTCAGGTCCGGGTGATACTTTTTGGCCTGCTTGCGGTACGCTTTTTTCAATTCATCGTCGCTGGCGTTCTTCGCAACGCCAAGGACCTCGTAATAATCGCGTTTGTCTGCCATAAATTTCTCACCTAAAAGCCCGCCGGGCGGGCCCCTCATGTAAAATCACTGGTGCGGTGTTGCCTGAATCAGCAAAACCAGAAATCGCCGCCCCAGCCTGGGCCGGGGCGGCTGAGTATATTATTTTATACTTCTTTGAAGTCCGCGTCAACCACGCCGTCGTCGGGCTTGCCGTTATTGGCAGCGCCGGCGTCCGCGCCGGGCTGAGCGCCCTGAGCGGCCTGCGCGTTCTTGTACAGCTCCTCGCTGATGGCGTAGAAGGCCTTCTGCACAGCCTCCTGCTTGGCCTTGATGGCCTCGATGTCGGTGCCCTTCAGGGCTTCCTTCAGCTCGGCCAGCTTGCTCTCGACTTCTGCCTTCTTGGCAGCGTCCACCTTGTCGCCCAGCTCGTTCAGGGTCTTCTCGGTCTGGAACACCAGCTGATCGGCGCCGTTACGGGTGTCGATCTCCTCGCGCTTCTTCTTGTCCTCAGCGGCGAACTGCTCGGCCTCACGCACGGCCTTGTCGATGTCGTCCTTGCTCATGTTGGTGGAAGCGGTGATGGTGATGCTCTGCTCCTTGCCGCTGCCCAGATCCTTGGCGCTTACGTGCACGATGCCGTTGGCGTCGATGTCGAAGGTAACCTCGATCTGAGGCACGCCACGGGGAGCGGCGGGGATGCCGTCCAGCTTGAACATGCCCAGGCTCTTGTTGTCGGCAGCCATCTCACGCTCGCCCTGCAGCACGTTGACCTCAACGCTGGGCTGGTTGTCGGCGGCGGTGGAGAAGATCTGGCTCTTCTTGGTGGGGATGGTGGTGTTGCGCTCGATGATCTTGGTGCAGACGCCGCCCAGGGTTTCGATGCCCAGGCTCAGAGGAGTAACGTCCAGCAGCAGGATGCCGCCGACCTCCTTGTTCAGCACGCCGCCCTGGATGGCAGCGCCGATGGCAACGCACTCGTCGGGGTTGATGCCCTTGAAGGGCTCGCAGCCCATCTCCTTCTTAACGGCCTCCTGCACGGCGGGGATACGGGTAGAACCGCCCACCAGCAGAACCTTTGCCAGGTCGGAAGCACGCAGGCCGGCGTCCTGCATGGCCTTGCGCACGGGAACCATGGTGCGCTCCACCAGATCGGCAGTCATCTTGTCGAACTGGGCGCGGGTCAGGGTCATGTCCAGGTGCTTGGGACCGGTGGCGTCGGCGGTGATGAAGGGCAGGTTGATGGCGGTGCTGGGCACGCCGGACAGCTCGATCTTGGCCTTCTCAGCGGCTTCCTTCAGGCGCTGGGCAGCCATCTTGTCGCTGCGCAGGTCGATGCCGTTCTCCTTCTGGAACTCGTCGGCCATCCAGTCGATGATGCGCTGGTCGAAGTCGTCGCCGCCCAGGTGGGTATCACCGTTGGTGGCCAGAACCTCGGTCACGCCGTCGCCCATCTCGATGATGGACACGTCGAAGGTACCGCCGCCCAGGTCGTAGACCATGATCTTCTGGTCGTTGTCCTTGTCAGCGCCGTAGGCCAGAGCCGCGGCGGTGGGCTCGTTGATGATGCGGCGCACGTTCAGGCCCGCGATGGTGCCGGCGTCCTTAGTGGCCTGACGCTGGCTGTCGTTGAAGTAAGCGGGCACGGTGATGACGGCCTCGGAAACGGTCTCGCCCAGGTAAGCCTCGGCATCCGCCTTCAGCTTGGCCAGGATCATGGCGCTGATCTGCTGGGGATTGTAGTCCTTGCCGTCGATGGAAACCTTGTAGTCGGTGCCCATGTGGCGCTTGATGGAGCTCACGGTGCGCTCGGGGTTGGTGATGGCCTGGCGCTTGGCAACCTGGCCAACCAGACGCTCGCCGGTCTTGGTGAAGCCCACCACACTGGGGGTGGTGCGGGCGCCCTCGGCGTTGGCGATTACAACGGGCTCGCCGCCCTCGATAACGGATACACAGCTGTTGGTGGTACCCAGGTCAATACCAATGATCTTGCTCATAATCTATTCCTCTCCTTTGAATCAAGTCAAAATGAAGTTGATGGTTTTAAAAGTGTTTTATAAAAAAGCCGTTTCGGCTTTTTGCCTTATTCAGCCACCACAACGGTGGCATGGCGGACGACCTTGTCGCCCAGCTTGTAGCCCTTCTGGAAGACCTGCACCACGGTGCCGCTCTCCTGGCCTTCGGCCGCGGGCTGCTGCATCACGGCGCTGTGCACCTCCGGGTCAAAGGGAAGGCCCAGTGCGGGGATCTCCTCCACCTTGAGCACCTTGAAGGCGGCGGCCGCTTTGTCCAGCGTCATCAGCACGCCCTTTTTGTAGTTCTCGTCGGTGGTGGGGGCGTTGGCCGCCATGTCCAGGGTGTCCAGAATCGCCAGGATCTGGCTCACCGCGAAGCCCACGCCGTTGTTGAAGGCGGCGTCCTGCTCGCGGGCGGACCGCTTGCGGAAGTTCTCATACTCGGCGGCGGTGCGCAGCAGCTGGTCCTTTGCGGCATTCAGTGCGGTCTCGGCGGCCTGCGCCTGGGCCTTTGCGGCCTCCAGCTCAGCGGCCAGGTCCTTTTTCTTTTCCTTGCCGTGCTTCTTGGGCTCCTGCTCGGCGTTCTCCTCCGGAGCGGCGCCGGTCTCGGCTTTGGTCTCCTCCGCGGGCTGCTCTTCGGGCTGCTGGGCGGGGTTCTTCATCTCTTCGCTCATATATTGTCCTCCTGCGCCTTGCCGGCCATGCATTCGCCGAGCTTCAAGGCATAATATTCCAAAATGGGAATCAGCTGTTCAAAGGGCATCCGTACCGGGCCCAGCAGCGCAATGGCTCCCGTGAGCCCGCCGCCTGCCAGATACCGCTTGCCCATCACGCAAAGGCCGGGCATGGGGTTTTCCATATCCTCCCCCAGCAGCACCGAGGTGCGGCCGGTGGGCGGGGTGATGAACCGGCCCGCCTTTTCCTGATCGGCGAACAGCTCCAGTACGCCGGGCAGGCAGCTTTCCAGCTGGGGCCAGCGCAGCAGATACTGCTGGCCCTCCAGATAGGTGCGCGCCTTGGCGGCTTCACTCAGCAGCGCCGCGGCGGCCTGCACCACCGGGTACAGAGCCGGGCCACGCTCGCCCATGCTGGCGGTCACAGCCGCCAGCCGCTGAGCGCTCAGATCCGCCGGGGCCACAAAGGCCAGCCCGCGGTTCAGCGCCATGGCAACCAGCTGCGCGTCCTGCCGGGAAAAGCAGGTCTCCAGCCGGGCCACCCGGGTGCGTACTCCGCCCGCGCTGGTCACGCCCAGCACCGCTGCGGAATACCGGCCCACCTGCACCACCTCGAAATGGGCGATGCGCAGATCATCGGACCGGGGGGTGGTGGCGGCCACCGTGTAGCCGGTGTGCTCCGCCAGCGCCTTGGCCGCGCCCTCTGCCAGCTTATCCGGCTCGTAGTCCAGCCGGGCGAACACCTGGTCGATCTGGGCCTTCTGGCGGGGGGTAAGGCCCGCCTTGGGCTGCATCAGATGATCCAGATAATACCGGTAACCCTTGGCGCTGGGCACCCGGCCCGCGCTGGTGTGGGGCTGCTCCAGCAGGCCCAGCTTGGTAAGGGCGGCCATCTCGTTGCGTAAGGTCGCGCTGGAGACCGCCATATCCAGATACTGGCTCAGAAGACCCGAGCCCACCGGTTCGCCGCCCTGGGTATACAGAGCAACGATCGCTTCCAGCACACGCTGCTTTCGATCATCCATCGGCACAGGTCCTCACCTCTTTCGTCTCTCGTTTAGCACTCTATGTTCCCGAGTGCTAAGTCTATTTTACTCCATTTTATACAGCTGTCAAGGGGGTGCGCGAAAATTTTAAAAGTTTCATGCTTTGTTCACAATCTCCCGCTGGGGCGGGAAAAACAAAGGCTCCCGCGGCCGGTGCTGGCCGTGGGAGCCGGAAGGTTGGCGCTTCAGTCCTCCACCTGCTTTGCCAGGAAGGACGCGGCGATCTGCAAAGCGGCCTGCTCCGATTCGCCGGGGCGGGCGCTCTTGTCGGCCGAGAGCAGGATCACAGCGCCCGCCACATCGCCCCCGGCCAGCAGCGGGCAGGCGCCCAGGATGTGCTTGTCCGACCCCTCGCAGGGGAAGACGCACTCCTCGGCTTTGCCGCTGTGCCAGAAGGGCTTGCGCCGGTCCATGATGCGCTCCAGCGGGATGCTCACGCCCCGCTCCTGATAGTCCCGCTTGGACCCGCCCGCGGCGGCAATGATGCTGTCCCGGTCACAGACCAGAGCGGTCAGATTCAGCGACCGGTTCAGCACCTCGGCATACTGGGCGGCAAAGCCCGCCAGCTCGCCCATGGGGGAATATTTTTTGAAGATGACCTCCCCCGCGCCGGTGGTGAAGATCTCCAGCGGGTCGCCCTCCCGGATGCGCTGGGTGCGGCGGATCTCCTTGGGAATGACCACCCGGCCCAGATCGTCGATGCGTCTCACGATTCCTGTTGCTTTCATGGCAGACTCCTTCTTTGGATTGGTATTGTAATTCGTAGTATCTGCCAGAATTTCCAGTTTATGCACGCCGAACGAAAAAAGGCCCCGGGCGGCGTGCTGCCGCCCGGGGCCTTCTCATAAAATCAGGTTTATTCCGCGCCCACCAGGCCGTTCCACAGCCGGTAGTACACGCCCTGCTTTGCCAGCAGGGTCTCGTGGGTGCCCTCTTCCTCGATGCCCTCGGCGCCCAGCACCAGGATGCGGTCCGCGTGCTGGATGGTGGTCAGCCGGTGGGCGATGGTCAGGGTGGTGCGGCCCTTGGCCAGCTGCTCCAGGCTCTTGCCCACCAGCACCTCGCTCTCATTGTCCAGCGCGCTGGTGGCCTCGTCCAGGATCAGAATGGGCGGGTTCTTCAGGAACACCCGGGCGATGGAGATGCGCTGCTTCTGCCCGCCGGACAGCTTCACGCCCCGCTCGCCCACGTAGGTGTCGTAGCCGTTTTTCAGCTGGGTGATGAACTCGTGCGCCCCGGCCAGCTTGGCGGCGGCGATCACCTCTTCCCGGCTGGCGCCCACCTTGCCGTAGGCGATGTTCTCATACACGCTGCCGCTGAACAGGTACACATCCTGCTGCACCACGCCGATGGCGCTGCGCAGGCTTTTCAGGGTCACGCTGCGCACATCCTGATCGTCGATCAGAATGCGGCCGCCAGTCACGTCGTAGAAGCGGGGGATCAGGTTGCACAGGGTCGTCTTGCCGCCGCCGGAGGGGCCCACCAGGGCCACCTTCTCGCCGGGCCGGATGGACAGATTCACATCCCGCAGCACCTGGTTGTGGTCATCCGGATATTCAAAGCTCACGTTCTCCAGCCGGATGGCGCCCGCCTTCACATCCAGAGGCTTTGCGTCCGGCTCGTCGAAGATCTCCACATCCGCGTCCATGATCTCGCAGAAGCGCTCGATGCCGGTCATGCCCCGCTGGAACTGCTCGGCGAACTCCACGATGCGGCGGATGGTGGCGATGAGGGTGGTCACATACAGCATGTAGGCCACCATATCGCCCGGATCGATCTTGCCGTATACCAGGAACAGTCCGCCGGCCACGATCACCACCAGATACATCAGGCCGTCGAACAGGCGGGTGCTGGTCTGGAAGGCGGCCATGTAGCGGTAGCTCTGCTTCTTGATGGCCTGGAAGGCGGCGTTGTCCTTTTCGAACTTTTCCTTCTCCACTTCCTCGTTGGCGAAGGCCTTCACCACCCGCTCGCCCAGCAGGCTGTCCTCAATGCGGGCGTTCAGCTCGCCGATCTGCATCCGCTGGCGGCGGAAGGCCGCCCGCATCTTCTGGTTGATGATGGTGGAGACCACCGCCATCAGGGGCACGCAGGCGAAGAGGATGAGGGTCAGCGCCACGCTGGACTGGCACAAAATCACGAAGGAGGCGGCGATCTTGATGGCCGCGATGAAGAACTCCTCCGGGCAGTGGTGGGCAAACTCGGTCACATCGAACAGGTCGTTGGTGATGCGGCCCATGATCTGGCCCACCTTGGTGTTGGAATAATAGGTGTGGCCCAGCTTCTGCAGATGAGCAAAGGCGTCCCGGCGCATGTCGGTCTCCACATACACGCCCATCACATGGCCCATGTCCGCCATGTAGTAGTTGGCCGCGCCGTCGATGAGCCGCAGCACCAGGTACAGAGCACCCAGCTGCAGCACCACCTGAGCGGTGAGCGCCGCCAGATCGGTGGTGGCGGTGTTGGTCAGGTAGCGCATGATGAGCGGCAGCACCATATCACACAGGGTGGTGAGGGCCGCGCAGAACAGGTCCAGCGCAAGGATATGCCGGTATTTGCGCAGGTAGGGCCAGAAGCGCCGCATCAGGCCCTGCTTGTTGGCTTTGGTTTTCATATCGTTTTCCATCCTCAATTTTCTGTTTGGGTCGGTTACACACAAAAGCGAAGAGACCTTTTTGGTGATCTCTTCGCTCGTTGATTATGTAGGGGGATCAGCCCGCCGCGGCAGCCGGAACGGACTCGGCACCTTCCGGCGCGGGGGCCGGATTCGCGGGGGTGGAGTTGTCCGGCACGGTCACCGTGGGCTCACTGGGCGCAGGAGCCTGGGTGGGCTGCGGTACCTCAGTGGCCGGAGCCTGGGTGGGCTGCGGTACCGGGGTTGCCGGGGCCTGCGTGGGCTGCGGCACCTCAGTGGCCGGAGCCTGGGTCGGCTGCGGCACCTGGGTGGCCGGGGCCTGCGTGGGTACTACAGGAGCGGGGCTCGCGCTGGGGGTGGGACTGGGCGAAGCCGTGGGCTCCGGCGTCTGGGTGGGCTCGGCCTCCTTCTGCTCGAAGTAGGCGGTGAGGATCACACCGTTGGCGTCCGCGTTGCCGGGCACCGTGAAGGTCAGGCTCTCGCCGCTGCCGCCGGTGCTGCCGATGGTGGCAGCCCAGCCCACAAATTCCCAGCCCTCATTGGGCACAGCGGTCACGGTGGAGCAGGTGCCGCCCTTGGCCACCATCTGGCTGGTGGCGCCGCTCAGGGTGCCGCCCTCGCTGCACACAAATTCCACCGGCACCTTGGTGCTGGTCTGGCCGTTCTCGCCCCGCACCGCGATGGGATCGCTGGTGATCAGGTTCGGGGTAACGCCCTGCACCTCAGGCACCTTGTTCAGAGGCTTGGGACGGGTGTCCTCGGTGATGTAGGCGTGGGTCTTGATATACTCGAACAGAGCCCGCACGCCGTTCTGGCTCAGGTGTACACCGTCGCTCAGGGTGTAGTCGGTCTTGGCCCAGCCGGTTTCCGGGTCCTCCAGAGCCTGGCTGCTGTCCAGATACTTATAGCCCTCCTCCTCGCACATCTGCACGATGGCGCTGTTCAAGGCATCCACCTGGGTCATGCTCAGGGCAGTGTTGCTGCGCTGCTTGTCCAGCGGGGGGATGGCGTTCACGATGATATCCGCATAGGGGTACGCCTCGTGGATGGCGGCAAGGCCCTCCTTGTACTCCTCAATGAAGGTATCCACGTTCATGGTCAGGTTGTTGGTGCCGAAGCCGATGATGACCCGGCGGGGCTGCATGATCTTGACCGCCTCGGGCATGGTCACCGCGGAGGACCGGCCCACGAAGTTCTCGCACTTCAGGGTAGGGATCTGCTGCACGCCCATGCTCACCACGCCGATGTTGTTGTCGATGGTGGTAAAGGGCTCTTCGTTGCCCTCCGGGCCGTAGACCATGTAGCGCACGGTGTTGGAGTCGCCCAGGAACAGGGTCTCGTCCAGGTATTCCTGACCGGCGTCCTCGGTCTCGGCCAGCACGGTGCCTTCGTAGGCTTCCACATCCACCTTGCCGGCGGTGGCGTCGTAGGAAGCGTCGCTGGCGGGCTCGGACCAGCTGGTGCTGCCGGAATCATCGGCGGGCTTTCCGCCCAGCACAGTGAACCACACCACAATGGCCGCGATGGCCACGATAATCAAGCCGCAGATGGCTGCCAGGATGGGCAGGGCCGCCGGCTTTTGAAGCAGCGCCCGCAGTTTTCTCTGCCAGGGCGCGGGTTTACGATTGGATGCCACGATTCGTTCACCTTTCTTTTTTCAGTCGGGAAAATTACTCGTACCTATCTATTTTACACTATTTTACCCTGAGGCGCAAACCATACGGCAAAAAACGCCCGTCAGCGCAAATTTTTCACCTTTTTGGCCCGAATTTCGGATTCTTCCCCCCACGCAGATGCAAAAAAGGCGGAGAATTGCCCTTCTCCGCCTTTTTTCTTTGAATTCAGCTCAGCAGCTCCAGCCGCCCCGGCTCCACCCGGATGTCCGCCTCCGTCACCTGAGGGCTGGCCTCGCCGTCCAGCGTCCATCCGGTGGGCTCGTCAAACACCGCCCGCACCCGCTTTGCCTGCAGCAGATACAACAGCTCGCCGTCCGGCTTCTGGCTCATCAGACATGTTACCAGCCGCCGGGCCTGGGGCAGGGTCTGGGGCTTGCGCAGGATCATCACCTCAAACAGGCCGTCGTCCAGCTTCACCGCGCTCTGCTCCGGCACCGCCATGCCGCCGATGTAGTGGGAATTGCTCACCGAGCAGTACCAGAATTCCCCCTCCAGCTCCAGATCGTCCACCTGGATGGACGCTCTCCAGCCCTGGGAGAGATCCATCCGCAGCACGCCCTCCAGCACGTAGGCGAAGTGGCCCAGCAGGTTTTTGGTTGCCTGGGGTGTCTGGTAGGACACCGCCGTGAACATGCCGAAGGCCGCCACATAACAGAAATGCCGCTCGTTGAACCGGCCCAGGTCCAGCGCCCGGGGCTCGAAGCGGCCGATGGCGGCGCAGTTTTCCTCCAGCGGACGGCGCAGCCCCGCCGAGGCGGCAAAGTCGTTGGTGGAGCCGAAGGGCAGGTAGCCCACCGGCAGTGACCGGGGCAGGGCCATCACATCGTTCACCGTGTAATGCAGGGTGCCGTCACCCCCGCAGCAGACCACTGCGTCGAACCGGTCGGGGGACTCCGCCAGCAGAGCGGCGGCGGTTGCGCCTTCGCCCACCGGGCAGGCGGTGACCAGGCAGCCCGCCCGGGTCAGCCCGGTGATGATGGCCTCCAGCTCCTGGGCCACCCGCCGCTTGCCCGCGGCTCCGTTGTAGATCAAAAGCACCTGACGCGCTGTGTTCATGTTTTGCCCTCCGTTTCGCGGTAGTGCCGCCCGCGCCCCGCGCGGCTGTAAATGTTCTGTTTATTGTATCGCGGCAGGCGGGCAAAAGTCAAACGAGGGCCGTCGAACAAACAGAAAAGGGCCGGGGAGATGCTTCCCCGGCCTCTTGGTTTTCCTGAGAGTCAAGGCAACCCCGCACAATTCACGCCTTCCGGCTCAGGCGGCGTATCACGCCAAAATTTTCCGTGCTATTTTCCCAAAATGCTCGCCAATCCACCAAGGATTGGCTGCGCTTTCGGGTTCATATCACAAAAAATTTTCCGGCGCGCTCCACCACCTGGAATTGTGCGGTATTGCCTCAGCACAGAAGCTGCTTGCGGAACAGTCCCGCCCGCTTGAGAGCCGGACGCAGCGCCCCGGCCAGGATCACGGCCACCAGCACGCCCGCGCCCGCGTTGATCAGGCTGCTCAGCAGCTTGGTCGCCAGCTGCACCTGCACCGCGCCCAGGGTCTGCCGCTCGATGAAATACATCATGATGAAGCTCTTGCCCAAATACAGCACCACATAGGTGAGGGTGCCCGCCACCGCAGCCGCGATATCCCAGGCGCGCTGAGCCGCCGGGCTTTTGCCCATGCCCTTGCGGGCGATGAGACCGGCCACGAAGCCGATGAAGAACTTGGTCAGAAAGGTGATCCAGCTTTCGGCAATATACAGGGGGTTGGTGAAATCGAACAGCATGCTGCCCATGCCGCTGGCAAGACCGCCCACCCAGGGTCCGAACAGCAGGCCGGTCAACGCGCAGAAGCCGTTGCCCAGATGTACCCGGCTCACATCACCGATGGGGATCTGCATCCAGCTGGACGCGAATACCAGCGCGCTCATCAGGCCGAACACGGCCAGCCGCTGCACGCTCCAAAACTTCTTTTCCATAGATATGCCTCCCGGCGGGGCGGGCTGTTTTTGTCCTTGACTTTTTTCGCCCCGTTCTCTATGCTCATATTATACCGAGTTCTGACCCCATGATAATATCCAGAAGATAACTTTTTTATAGGGTCAGTTTTACCACTTCACTGAGCAAAAGAAAGGAGTTTGTTCGCATGTTCCAGCTTTCCTTTGCCGCCCGGGCCGGGGGCGGGCCGCTGTATGACCAGCTGTACCGGGCCATCGTGGCCCAGATCCGTCAGGGGGAACTGGCCCCCGGCGAGCGGCTGCCCGGCAAGCGCAGCCTGGCCGAGGAACTTTCGGTGAGTGTGAACACGGTGGACACCGCCTACCAGCTGCTGGTGGCGGAGGGTTACCTGGAGGCCCGGCCCCGGTCCGGCTTTTTTGTGCAGCGCTACACCGGCCCCAAGACCGCCCTGCCCGGCCCCGCGCCCGCGCCTCGGCCCGCGGATGTGCCGGTGTGGCGGTATGACCTTTCCACCGGCGGCATCGACACCGCCCTCTTCCCCTTCCGCACCTGGGGCCGCATCCAGAAGGAGCTGCTCTATTCCCAGCCCCAACTGCTCACCCGTGGCCATCCCCAGGGGGACGAGGACCTGCGCGGAGCCATTGCGGACTACCTGCGGGCCTACCGGGCGGTGGACTGCGCCCCGGACCAGATCGTGGTGGGCGCGGGGGTGGAGTACCTGCTGGGCCTGCTGGCCCGGCTGGTGGAGGGGCCTGCCGCGGTGGAGGACCCGGGCTACGGCCGCACCCGGCGCATTCTGCACAGCAGCGGCATGGACTGTGTGCCGGTGCCGGTGGACAAACAGGGCCTTCAGGTGGACAAGCTGGCCGAAACCGGCGCCCGGCTTGCCTATGTGACCCCCAGCCATCAGTTCCCCACCGGCGCGGTGATGCCCGCCGGGCGGCGGGCGGCGCTGCTGGAGTGGGCGCTGGCCGAGCCGGGGCGGTACATCATCGAGGACGACTACGACTCGGAGTTCCGGTTCGAGCTGCGCCCCCTGCCCAGTTTGCAGGGCATGGCGGGCAGCGGCGGACCGGTGGTGTATCTTTCCACCTTTTCCCGCAGCCTTGCCCCCAGCATCCGCATTGCCTATATGGTGCTGCCCCGGGGCCTGCTGGCCCGCTTTGAGGAGGAGTTCGGCTTTTACTCCTCCACCGT
>NZ_JAGHKE010000115.1:0-6888 GCF_017889395.1 Allofournierella sp.
GCACTAGGGCAAGCAGAGTGGCGATGCAGCGTTTGATCATTGAGAATCCTCCATTCATGCAGTTAAAAACGAGAACTTGCTCTGCGAAAATGGGCATATATTTTTATTATACAAAACAAGTGGGAAAAGAAAAGCCCCGGATAGCCCCAGATGGAATGAATTTACAATAGGTTTACAGGCTGTAAAGGTTACATAAAGGTTTGCCCTCACATATCTTTCACCCTTTGCACGGCGGCTTTTCACAAACTGCCGATAAAATAGGTTCGGTTTCCCGGCGGCAAACCGGCCCCGGGGGAAGGTTTTATTATCTACAAGGGGGAATCATGATCGATGAGTAAGGTGAAAACGGCCCTTGGCCGGGTGGGCGGATGCCTGGGACGGCACAAAAAGGCCCTGATTGCAGTGGTGTTGATTCTGGCGCTTGCGGCGGCCGGACTGTGGTATTTCCGGCTGCAGAGGCCTTCCATGCCTGTGGCGGTGCAGGGGGGCAGCTATGTGCGCACCGTGACCCTGCAAAAGGGTACGCTGGATGACTCCATCAGCGCCAGCGGTACCGTGGAGAGCAGCGATGTGTCCAACGTGACCACCGACCTGAAATACACCGTGAAGACGGTGAACGTGCAGGTGGGTGATATGGTCGAGGCGGGAGATGTGATCTGCACCCTGGACACCGAGAGCCTGGAAAAGAGCATTGAAAAGGCCAAGGAGGCCCTGGCGGACAGCATGGCCCAGGCGGAAAAGAACTACCAGAAGGCCCAGGAGAGCCTGACCGAGGCCCAGACCAACGCAAGCGAGGCCAAGACCAAAATGGACGAGGCGGAGAGTGAGAAAAACGACGCCTGGTCCGCCTATGACAGTGCCCGCAGCAAGGTGAGCTCCTTCCAGAGCGAGGCGGACAGCGCTGCTGCCTGGCAGGAGAGCGCCCTGAGCGCTCTGAACGATGCCATGGCGGTGACGACCCAAAAGCAGACCGCCTACAACGATGCCTATGGCGCATGGAAGACCGAGAGTGACCGGCAGCTGGCGGCGGGGTATCAGCCCGCCGAGGGCGACGCGGAAAAGCTGGCCGGCCTGAAGAGTGCAATGGATAATGCCCAGGTCCAGCTGGATGCGGCAAATGCGGCCCAGGCCAGCGCCCAGACGGCCTATGATCAGGCTTCCGTGCAGGCGCAGGAGAAGCA
Organism: Allofournierella sp.; assembly: GCF_017889395.1. Classification (NCBI taxonomy): domain Bacteria; kingdom Bacillati; phylum Bacillota; class Clostridia; order Eubacteriales; family Oscillospiraceae; genus Allofournierella; species Allofournierella sp. The sequence goes on from NZ_JAGHKE010000115.1 coordinate 1,182, forward strand.
GAAGGCCCTGAGCGATGCACAGAACACCGTGGGGCTGACCGGCCTGCAGACCACCTACCAGCAGGCGCAGTCTGCCTATGAGCAGGCCAAGACCGCCTATGAGCAGGCGGTGAAGACCCAGGAGACCGCCCAGGATACCTGCGACGACGCACTGGAGAGCTACAATAAATCCACCGAGAGTGACGAGCTGACCGACCTGCAGGAGCAGCTGGAGCAGTGCACCCTGACCGCCGAGACCGGCGGCAAGGTGACCGCGGTGAACGCCACCGTGGGCAGCATGATCGAGGGCGCGGCGGCTACCATTCAGAACACGGATTCTTTGAAGGTGGCCATCACCATTCCGGAATATGACATTGAAAGCGTGCAGGTGGGCATGACCGCCCGCATCACCAGTGATGTGACCGACAAAGAGGTGAACGGCACCCTGAGCCAGATCTCGCCCACCGCCACCGGCGGCGGTTCCTCCTCCAGCAGTTTTGCGGCAGAGGTGACCGTCAATGATGCGGACAGCGGCCTGCTGATCGGCACCAACGCCAAGGTGGAGATCATCCTTTCCACCACCGAGGACGTGTTCACGGTTCCGCTGGATGCCATCGGCGAAAACGAGGCGGGCGAGAGCGTGATCTATGTGCAGACCGGCGAGGAAGACGGCGAGCCGGTGTTTGAGGAAATGACCGTGACCGTGGGCGAGCAGAACGACTACTACGCCCAGATCAGCGGCGCGGAGCTGGAAGAAGGCATGGTAGTGCGCGCGGCGGCTGACGCGGAGGAAGCCACCGAGGAGCTGGATACAAGCGCCATGATGCCCGGCGAGATGAGCGGCATGGCCCCCGCGGGAGAAGGCGGTATGCAGGGCCCGGTGGTCATTGCTGCCCCCGCGGATGGCGGTGGCGGCGGCCGCGGCGGCATGGGCGGCGGCCCGGCGATGGGAGGCTGATGCAGATGCAGCCGATCATTGACATGCAGGGCATTGTGAAACGGTATTATATCGGCAAGCCCAACGAGCTGGAGATCCTGCACGGAATCGACCTGCAGGTATATCCCGGGGAATTCGTGGCCATCGTGGGTGAGTCCGGCAGCGGTAAGTCCACCCTGATGAACATCATCGGCGCGCTGGACCGGCCCACCGAGGGTAGCTATACACTGGACGGTGTGGACATCACCCGCGCGAAGGACAAGGAGCTTTCGGTCATCCGTAATCGGAAAATCGGCTTTGTGTTCCAGACCTTCAATCTGATCGGGCGCACCAGCGCCCTGAAAAATGTGGAGCTGCCCATGCTCTACGCCGGAGTGCCCGCCCGGCAGCGCACCCAGCGGGCGAAGGAGCTGCTGGAGATGGTGAACATGAGCGAGCGGGCCCGCCACCAGCCCAACGAGCTTTCCGGCGGCCAGAAGCAGCGGGTGGCCATCGCCCGGGCGCTGGTGAACCAGCCTGCACTGCTGCTGGCGGACGAACCCACCGGCGCGCTGGATTCCGCCACCAGCCGTACCGTGATGGATATCTTCCACCAGCTGCACGCCAGAGGCATGACCATTGTGCTCATCACCCACAGCCAGGAGCTGGCTGCCGAGTGCGAGCGCATCCTGACCCTGCGGGACGGCCGGTTTGTGGGTGAGAGAAAGGGGGCGGGACGCAGTGCAGCTGTTTGACAACATCCGCCTGGCCTTCGGCAGTCTGTGGGCCAACAAGCTGCGGGCGCTGCTCACCATGCTGGGCATCATCATCGGCATTGGCTCGGTGATCGCCATCGTCACGCTGGGCGACTCGCTCACCGGCTCCATCACCGACAGCCTGCAGGGCTTCGGTATCAACAACATCACCGTGAGCCTGCAGCGAAAATCTGAGGACGATGAAACCACCGGTGGTGCGGTGCGCATGTTCGGGCTGGAGAATCCCTCCAGCGAGGACCTGTTCACCGACGCCATGATCGAGGAATTTCGCATGGCCTACCCGGAGCAGATCTATGCCATTGCGCTGAGCCAGAGCCTGGGCAGCGGTCAGGTGCAGCAGGATGACACCACCGTGCAGGTGAGCGCCATGGGCGTGAATGAGGAATACGCTCTGGCCAATGACCTGGAGCTGCTGCACGGGCGCTTCATCAAGGATTCCGACGGTGAGCGTCAGATCGCCGTGGTGAGCGATGTGTTCTGTGAAAGTGTGTTCGGCACCAGCGGCGCGTCGGTGCTGGGGCAGGAATTTGAGCTGACGGTGAATGGCCAGCTGCTCAAATTTTACGTGGCCGGTGTTTATGAATACGATGACGACGGCTTTGTGAGCATGACCGGGTCCGACCCGGTGACCGAGCTGTATCTGCCCATGGAAGCGGCCCAAAAGCTCAGCGGCGGCGAGAGCGGCTACCAGAGCTTTACCGTGGTGGCCGCCTCCGGCACCGATACGACTGCCTTCCTGGAGCAGGTGGAAAGCTTCTTTGCCAGCTTCTACACCCGCAACGAGAGCTACACCGCCGCAGCCTCCAGCATGGAGAGCATGCTGGAGGAGATGACCAGCATGCTGAATACCGTGAAGCTGGCCATCAGTGCCATTGCGGCCATCAGTCTGCTGGTGGGCGGCATCGGCGTGATGAACATCATGCTGGTGAGCATCACCGAGCGCACCCGGGAGATCGGCACCCGCAAGGCGTTGGGCGCGCCGGGCTTTGCCATCCGGATGCAGTTCATCACCGAGGCGGTGGTCATCTGCCTGGTGGGCGGCGCACTGGGTGTGGCGCTGGGCGTGGGCCTGGGCGCGGCAGGCGCAGGGCTGCTGGGCTATGCGGCAAAGCCCAGCCCTTCGGCCATCGGCCTGGCGGTGGGCTTCTCCATGCTCATCGGTGTGTTCTTCGGTTACTACCCGGCGGGCAAGGCCGCCAAGATGGACCCCATCGAGGCGCTGCGTTACGAATAACGCCTTGACAAAACCGCAAAGCGGCGGTATCCTGTTGAAAGCATACGGGGAATGAGGCACTCCCCCTGCGGGCCGGATGCGCCCGCCCAAACCGCCTGTTCGGGCTGATGGCTTCTGTGATCTGTGAATCACGGGGCCGTCAGCCCTTTTTGTGCGTATGGGGAAAGGCTTCAGCAAGGAGGAACCAATGAAAGAAATCGGAAAACAGGCGCTGCGGCTGCTGGCATTGTGTGCGGTGGCGGCGGCAGTGGGTGTGGCGGCCGGTGCGCTGGTCGCGGTGTTCGGCCGGGGATTGCTGGTCATTGGTGCGGTGCGGGACGCGCATCCCGGCCGGTGGCTGCCTTTTCTGCCTCTGGCGGGCGCAATTATTGCCTGGTGTTACCGGCGTTGGGGCAGTCGGGCGGGCCGGGGCATGGGACTGGTGATCGACGCGGCCTTTGACGAGGAAGAACGGATTCCCCGGCGGCTGATCCCCATGATCTTTCTGTCCACCTGGGTTACCCATCTGTTCGGTGGCAGTGCCGGGCGTGAGGGGGTAGCGGTGCAGATGGGCGCAGCTTTGGGCCGGGGAGCGGGTCGTCTGCTGTCAATGCAAAACGCAAAAAAATTGCTGCTCAAGGCCGGTATGGCAGCAGGTTTTGGCGGATTGTTCCGCACCCCTTTTGCGGCGGCGCTGTTTGCGGTGGAGGTCACGGCGGTAGGGCGGCTGGATCTGGAGGCGCTGCTGCCGGTGCTGACGGCATCGCTGGCAGCCAGCTGGACCAGCGGTGCGCTGGGACTGGAAAAATTCACTGTGGAGCTGACCGGTTTGCCCGTGCTGGACGGGAGCATGACGCTTCGGCTGGCTTGCCTCGGGATCTGCTTCGGCCTTGCGGGCGCGCTGTTCGCGGAGAGCCTGCGGCGGGCAAAAGCGGTGCTGGGACGACGGATGCAGAATCCGGTGGCCCGGGCTGCGCTGGTGGGAGCAGTGGTGGCGGCGGCGAGCCTTGCCTGTCACTGGGGCCGGTATTCCGGCCTGGGCACCAACCTGATTACAGCAGTCTTTTCGGATGGTACGGTTTACTGGTACGACTGGCTGGTCAAGCTGGTCTTTACCGTGGTGACTCTGGCCGGCGGTTTTCAGGGTGGTGAAGTTACACCGCTGTTCTCCATCGGCGCATCGCTGGGCGTATGGCTGGCTCCGCTGGCAGGAGTTCCGTTGCCGATGGCTGCGGCGGCGGGCTACTGCGCGGTATTTGGATCGGCCAGCCGTACCCTGCTGGCTCCGGCGCTGATTGCGGGTGAGGTGTTCGGCTGGGCGTTTTTGCCCTTTGGTTTGCTGTGTTGTGCAGCGGCCCGAGTGTGCAGCGGCAACGCCACCATCTATCCGGCCCAGCGCACGGAATAAGAATTGCAAAACAGGTCCTCAGCGGGTATACTGGAAGCAGAACATTGTCCGCGGGCTGCGGGCTTTACTGAAACATGGAAATGAGGCGTTTTGCGATGAGCTATACCTTTGGATTCATCGGTGTGGGCAACATGGGCGGCGCGCTGGCCCGGGCGGCCTGCCGCTGGAACCCCCGCCAGGTGGTGCTGACCAACCGGAGCATGGAAAAGGCCATCTCTCTGGCACCGACCGGTTCGTGCTGGTAAGCATGGCCGCGGGCCTGCAGCTGGACCGTCTGGCCCAGATGCTGGGGCGGCCTGCCCCCATGCTGCGCATCATGCCCAATACGCCGGTGGCCATCGGCCAGGGCATGATCCTGTACACCGCCGGCCCCGGTGTGGACCGGGAGGATCTGGAGGAGTTCCTCATCAAGATGGACGCCGCCGGACGGTTCGACGCCATCGACGAAAAGCTGATGGACGCGGGCAGCTCGGTGTCCGGCTGCGGGCCTGCTTATGTGTACCAGTTCATTGAGGCTTTGGCGGACGGCGGCGTGGAATGCGGCCTGCCCCGGGCAAAGGCACTGGAATATGCCGCCCAGACCCTGGCGGGCGCGGCCCAGATGGTGCTGGAGACCGGCAAGCATCCCGGCCAGCTGAAGGACGAGGTGTGCAGCCCCGGCGGCAGCACCATCGCCGGAGTGCACGCGCTGGAGGAGGGCGGCCTGCGGGCCGCGGCCATCAATGCGGTGGTCAGAAGCTTTGCAAAGAACAAGGAGCTGGGCAAGCAGTGAGCAAATACAACATCAAGCTGGTGGGGCTGGACATCGACGGCACTCTTTTGAACAGCAAAAATCAGATCAGCCCCCGCAATCATGCGGCCATCCGGGCGGCCATCGACGCGGGCTGCCGGGTGATCCCGGCCACCGGCCGGCCGCTGCGGGGCGTGCTGCCGGAATTTCTGCAGATCCCCGGCGTGGACTACGCGGTTACCGCCAACGGAGCCACCGTGATTCGGCTGGCCGACCGGGAATTCGTGATCAAAAACTGGCTCAGCCGTCAGCGGGTCCAGCAGCTGTATCGGGCCACCGAGGGCCTTTGGCGGGTGTTCGACGTGTTTGTGGGCGGCAGCGGCTACAGCGAGAAGAAAAATCTGGATGCCGCCGAGGAGTGGGCCCCCCGCAATATGGCTCCCTATATGCGGATGAGCCGCCAGCCGGTGGAGAGCATTCCGGACTTCATTGCCGCCCAGGAGGGCTTTGAGAAGTGCAGCATGTTCTTTATCAGTGAGGAAAACCGGCAGAAGGTCCGGCAGATCGCTCAGGAGATGGGCGGCTTTTCCATCGTGTCCAGCGAATCCAACAATCTGGAGATCAGCGACGAGGGAGCGACCAAGGGGCTGGCCCTGCTGGAGCTGGGCCGGATGCTGGGCCTGGA